>JAHHTV010000051.1 GCA_020024395.1 Anaerotignum sp.
GTAAGGCAACGGATTCTGATTCCGTCATTCGCAGGTTCGAATCCTGCTACCCTAGCTTTAGCTTTTCGGAAGTCTGTATCAATCTGGCTTTTTTTGTTGTTTTTATTATTCTTGGCAGTAAAATAATACCCGATTTCTTATTGGATTTTTGAAATGATATCAGAAAATAGAATGATAGATTATAGATGTTTGTCATAGTGGATGTTTAGCCAGTGATATAACGCAGCAGTATCTCGATTGCGAATACTTTCTAATATGTTATCATGCTCTGCAATATTATTTTTGCGGTCGTCTTCCCCTCTTTGGTGACTATGCAATGCCATCAAATAAAAAATGTCTTCCATACGTTCATATATAGAAAGAAGATATTTATTGTTTGTTGCTTTGACAATACATTTGTCAAATAGCAATGCGTATTTTACAGACTCTGGAATGTTGCCCATAGCATGATATTGTTTTTGCATTTGCAGATGCTGCTCCATTTGTGCGACAACAACATCCAATACATCTAATTTTATACATAAGTCATATGCACCATATAATACAACATAAATAGAGGATGAAATTTCATGAAAGCCTTCTTCGGAAAAAGAAATGACCCTTGCCCCATTGTTTGGAACCATATCAATCAATCCATCTTGTGTTAACATCATCAATGCTTCCCGAATGGGAGAATTGCTGATGTTTAATTCCTCTGCTAATGTATCAATGTTTATTTTTTCGCCAAGTGCATATTCTTGTTGTAAGATTTTTTGTCTGATGATTTCATAGACTTGTGTTTTTAGACTTGTTTTTTTTAACATTTTTATCATCGCCCTCTTATGTTTTGGTTATTATCAGTGTTATTGTTATTATTTCAAATTTTATACAAAATTGCAAGGTAAAATAAGGAAAATACAGTTGTATGCAAAAAAATATTTCAAAACAAAACGAAAGATGATATAATAAAAATATCTATATCTAAAAAGTTGATAGAAACATTCCAAAATAAAAGATTGGAGGTTGTAATATATGACAGCAAAACTGGAAAATGAATATGGTGTGATTAGTATTGACCATGAGGTGATTGCTAGAATTGCAGGCTATGCGGCTATCGAATGTTATGGGATTGTTGGTATGGCAGCAAAAAATGTCAAAGATGGTTTGGTACAGCTTTTGAAATTGGAAAGTTTGACAAAAGGGATTAAAATGCAGATACACGCAAATAAAATTAGTTTGGATTTGCACATTATTGTGGAATACGGTACCAATTTTTCCGCCATTGCAGACAATATTATTAGTACAGTGAAATATTCTGTGGAAGAATATACAGGTCTTGCCGTGGAAGATGTGAATATCTTCGTGGACGGCGTGCGAGTGGACGGGTAAGAACAAGGAGGAACAAACGTTGAGTGTGACAAAATTGAATGGATACCGTTTGCAAAAAATGATTATTGCAGGTGCAAATGCTTTGATTGCCAATAAACAAACGGTAGATGCAATGAATGTATTTCCGGTACCTGACGGAGATACGGGAACAAATATGTCTTTGACTGTTTTGGCAGCGGCAAAAGAGGCGGAAAAAGGCGATGCATTGCGTGTGGATGATGTGACAAAACGTGCAGCAAGTGGTGCATTGAGAGGTGCAAGAGGGAACTCTGGTGTTATTACATCGCAGTTGTTGCGTGGATTTTCAAAAGGCTTGGAAGGCTTGGAAGAAGCAGGCGTAAAAGAATTGGCAGTGGCAATGGAACAAGGGGTAAAAACAGCATATAAAGCAGTGATGAAACCCAAAGAAGGTACCATTTTGACTGTGGCAAGAGCTTGTGCAGAAGCAGCAGAACAAGCTTGTCAAGAAACAAATGATATTGAATTGTTTTTGAAAAAAGTATTGGAACATGCACATATTGTGTTGAACCAAACGCCAGATATGCTGCCTGTGCTGAAAGAAGCAGGCGTTGTGGATGCAGGCGGCAGAGGTTTGTTATATATTTTGGAAGGTTCTTTGGAGCATATTCACACAGAAGAAGAAATTGCACTGGCAGAACCAACACAAGAAACAACACAAACATATGCAGCATTGGCATCTGTGGAAAATCAAAGTATTACATTTGGTTATTGTACAGAATTTTTTATCAATGTCAAACAGCCAGATGATGCAGTGATACAACAGCTTAAATCTTATTTGGGTACGATTGGTGATTCTGTGGTGTGTGTTAGCGATGATGAAATTATCAAAATTCATGTGCATACAGACCACCCAGGTTTGGCACTGGAAAAAGCGTTGACAATTGGTAGTTTGAGTGGTTTGAAAATTGATAATATGCGGGAACAGCATAACAATATCATTGATTTTGCTGCACCTGCCAATGTGACAAAAAATACAACTATAAAAACAGAAGAAAAACAAAATATGCCAAAAAAAGACATTGGTTTTGTGGCAATATCCGCAGGAAGTGGATTGACAGCAATATTCCACAACTTGGGTGTGGACGAAGTGCTGGAAGGCGGTCAAACAATGAACCCCAGTACAGAAGATATTTTGAACGCTGTGGCAAAAGTGAATGCAGACAATGTGTTTATATTGCCAAATAATAAAAATATCATATTGGCAGCAGAACAAGCAGCAGCGTTATCTGAAGATAAAAAACTGTATGTTATTCCAACAAAATCTGTGCCACAAGGGATTACAGCGATGTTCTGTCATGAAACAGATGCACCACCAGAAGCTTTGGAGAAAACCATGAAAGAGGCGATACCAACGGTGACGACTGCGTCTGTGACATTTGCAGTGAGAGAAACTACCATTGGCGAAAAAGAAATTCATGAAGGCGATATTTTGGGTATGCTGGAAGATGATATTGCAGTGGTTGGCAAAGATATCGCACAAACAACAAAAGAACTTTTGGCAAATGC
The DNA here is from genome assembly GCA_020024395.1 of Anaerotignum sp. GTDB lineage: Bacteria > Bacillota > Clostridia > Lachnospirales > Anaerotignaceae > Anaerotignum. Next base: position 2,896 of record JAHHTV010000051.1, read on the forward strand.
CATTACAGAAGATAGCGAAATGATTGGTATATATTATGGTGCAGATGTTTCTGAACAAGATGCAGCAGATATGGCAGCATATATTGAAGAAAATTATCCAGATTGTGAAGTGGAATTACAATCTGGTGGTCAGCCATTATATTATTATATTATTTCTGTGGAATAAAAGCATAGATTGCCAAAAAAGTGTTTTTGGATATAATCAAAAGAGGGGAAATTTCTTTGATGTGGCAAAGAATTCTCCTCTTTGTTGTTTTCTGAAATATATAGGAAAAAGAGGGAGAAAACGATGGAACAAAAACAATCGGTTTCTGTGTTGAAACAAGTTGGCGAACAACGGTTGAAAAAGTTAAAGCAGATGGGGATTGAAACAATTGGCGATTTGTTGACACATTATCCAAGAGAATATAAAGACCGCAGTCGATTGGTCAAAATAGCGGATTTGTCCGAAACAGAAGAAAATACATTTATTGCTTATGTCAGAGGACAAGGAAAAGTGGCAAAACATGGGAAATTGGTTGTCACACGTTTGAAGGTGTTTGATGAAACAGGGGAAATTAGTGTTGTATGGTACAATCAACCCTATATGAAAAATGCGTTGCAAATGGGAGAAGCATATTTATTTACAGGTGTTTTGCAAAAAAAATATCGTACAAAAGAAGTGATTTCTCCCGAATATGAAAAAATAGGAGAGCATTTTGCAGGTGGGCGTATTGTGCCTGTGTATCCATCTGTAAAAGGCATTTCTCAAAAAATGCTGCGTGGATATTTGGAAACAGCATTGTCAGAAACACAAGGTACATTAGAAGAATATTTGCCAATGTGGCTGCGTAAAAAATATCATTTGGCAGAACGCAATTTTGCAATACAAAATATACATTTTCCACATACAGAACAGTCTTTTTATGATGCAAGATATCGTTTGGTATTTGAAGAATTTTTTTTGTTGCAAACAGCATTGTTTTCATTGCGAGAAGTATGGAAAAATAGAGAAACTGGTATTATGATGCAACATGCAGAGGCTTTGGAAGATTTTCAAAAACAGCTACCCTTTACCATGACGGACGCCCAAAAAAAAGTGTTGACAGAAATCAAAGAAGATTTGACAAAAGGCGGCGTCATGAACCGATTGGTACAAGGGGATGTAGGGAGTGGAAAAACAGCTGTGGCAATGGCAGTTGCTTATTGGGTGGTACAAAATGGTTATCAAGCGGTTTTGATGGCACCGACAGAGGTGTTGGCAGAGCAACACGAAAAATCATTTACAGAAATATTTGCAGATTTGGGGCTTTGTGTTGTGCTTTTGACAGGCAGTATGACGGCAAAACAAAAAAAAGAGGCACTGTCAAAAATTGCAGATGGTACAGCAAATATGATTATTGGAACGCATGCCGTTATACAACAAAGCGTTGTGTATCATAATGTTGGGATTGTCATTACAGATGAACAACATCGTTTTGGTGTCAAACAAAGAGGAATGTTAACAGAAAAGGGTGTTTCTCCGCATGTGCTGGTTATGACAGCAACACCTATTCCCCGTACATTGGCATTGATATTGTATGGGGATTTGGATATTTCTGTGATTGATGCATTGCCACCAGGCAGAAAGCCCGTGGATACTTTGGCTGTGGATACATCATATCGAAAAAGGATATATGCTTTTTTGGAAAAAGAAGTAAAAGCAGGTAGACAAGTATATGTGATTTGTCCTATGATTGAAGAAAATGAAAAAATAGAAGTCGAAAATGTGCTTTCGTATACCGAAACATTGCAACAAACATTACCAAATTGTCGTGTGGTTTGTGTGCATGGTAAAATGAAAGGCAAGCAAAAACAAGAAATTATGGCAGATTTTGCAGCAGGAAATACAGACGTTTTGGTTTCCACAACAGTCATTGAAGTGGGTATCAATGTACCAAATGCAACGGTGATGCTCATTGAAAATGCAGAGCGTTTTGGTTTGGCACAGCTACATCAGCTACGTGGACGTGTGGGACGTGGTGCAGAAAAGTCCTATTGTATATTGGTCAGCGATGCCAAAAACAAAATAGCAAAAGAACGTTTACAGATTATGACAAAAACAACAGATGGTTTTGTGATTTCTGAAAAAGATTTGAAATTGCGTGGCCCTGGAGATTTTTTTGGCACAAGACAACATGGCTTGCCAGAATTGAAAATTGCAAATTTATATCAAGATACAGAGATATTGAAAACTTCTCAAAAAGCGGCGACAGAACTGCTTAAAAAAGACAATTTGCTCAAACAAACAGAACATTCTAAGCTGAAAAACTATATTTCGACATGGTTTGATGGGAAAACTTTGGAATTGTGAACAGTTTGTTGTTGTATTTTTAAATTTTCTTTGATATACTAATGCATATGTGAAAATATAGATTGAATAAGGTGGTTAAAATATGCGTGTCATCGCAGGCTCTGCAAAAGGGCATAAACTGCAAACCATAGAAGGATTACATACAAGACCGACAACGGACAGAATAAAAGAAACGTTGTTTAATATCATTGCGTTTGATTTGCCAGAATGTCGTTTTTTGGATTTGTTTTCAGGAAGCGGTGCCATTGGTATTGAGGCTTTGAGCCGTGGGGCGGCGTATGCTGTTTTTGTGGAACAATCAGCAGAATGTCAAAAAGTGATTGATGAAAATTTAGAACATACCAAATTGAAAGAAAATGCTATGATAATGCCTATGACAGTGGAAATGGCACTTTATAAGCTTTCCATACAAAAAAAACAATTTGATATGATATTTATGGATCCGCCATATGCAGCAGATTTGACAAAAACAACATTACAACACATTGCAGATGGCAATTTGTTGGCACAAAATGGGATTATAATTGTGGAACACAGTACAAAAAGTCAAATCATACCACCAACAGGTTGGTGTGTATATCGCAAAAAAGATTATAAAACAACAACCATTTCTTTTTTGTGTATGGAGGAAACGAAAGTATGAAAAAAGCAATATATGCAGGAAGTTTTGACCCTGTCACATTGGGGCATTTAGATATTATTGAAAGAGCTGCCAAACTATTCGATGTTTTGGTGGTGGCAGTTTTGGAAAATCCAAATAAAAAATCAATGTTCACTGTGGAAGAAAGAAAAATGCATTTAGAATTGGTGACAAAACATTTGGAAAATGTGCAGGTTGCTTCATTTTGTGGACTTCTGGCAGATTTTGCGGTGGAAATTGGTGCATCTGTGGCGGTGCGTGGTTTGCGGAATGCTGTGGATTTTGCGGCAGAATATCAAATGTATTTGATTAACCGCAAATTGGGAAAAGAAATTGAAACCATTTTTTTGGCAGCAGATGAAGAACATTTGGCATTAAGTTCTACAAATGCAAAGGAAGTTGCTGTATTTGGTGGTAATATTGATTTTATGGTGCCAAAAGAAATACAACCTTTTGTTGTAAGGAAATATCAAAAATAGAAAAAGGGAGGAGTAGGGATGGAATCCGTGTTACAACTATTAGATGAATTGGAAGAAATATTGGATAACAGCCGTGCTGTGCCATTTAGCAATAAAGTTTCTGTGGATAAAGAAGAAATTTATGATATTATCAGTGAAATTCGTATGAAACTACCAAATGAACTCAAACATTCAAAATGGGTGGTGGAAGAACGCAATAAAATATTGATTGATGCCCAAAAAGAAGCAGATGAAATTGTGAAAAATGCAGAAGATAAAGTGTTGCGTTTGGTTGAGGACAATGAAGTGACTAAAAAGGCGTATGACCAAGCGGCTGCTATCATTGATTCCGCAAAAAAAACAGCAAAAGAAATGCGTTTGGGAGCAATTGAATATTCAGAAGGTATGCTTTCAGAAGCAGAAAGCAAATTGAAAGAACTAAAAGATGTGGTATATAGTGAAAGTATCAAAACAGACGAATACTTTGCACAAACATTGGATATTTTGTCAGAGAATATACAAGAGCTGCGAATGAGCAGATAACCACTCATTTCGCAGAAAATGTAACACACATCAAACAGATGGAAAATAGCACAAAAAGTGGAGAAAAGGCAGTTGCTGTATGCAGGGCAAATACAGGAACTGCTTTTTGTATGTCTGAAAAAAGGAAAGGACAAACCAACAAAAACAACAATATTGCAAAAATGATATGTAATATTTTTGCAAATGTGTATTTTACAATGGATATGGGCAGTTTGCCACATACACTCCATGTTTGCCCCAATATAGAAAAACCACCAAAACAAAGCAATGCAATACAAAAACAACCCTTTAACCAAAAAGGTTCAACGGCAGTGCTTAATTGATATGTACCATTTGTCATTTCTAAAATACCACTGCATATGCCTGTGAGAAATGTATTGGAAAGTTGGCAAAAAGAAAATAGTTTTGCCAAAAAAGAAAATACACCAAATAATTCCAATGCTTTTGTAAATACAGAAAAAAATACCAAATATCCGCCAATTTGTGCAACTGTCAAAAGTGCGTCACAAACACAGTCGGATAGTATCAAAGAAAAAGGTTGTTTGTCTATGTGTGGGTGATATTGTGCAGGAAGTGGTGTGCTTTTGAAAAAACGACAACAAATACCTGTCAATATGGCACCACCCAATATGGAAAATAAAAAAACATATCCAACGGTCGGACTACCAAAAAAACCAGTTCCCACTGTTCCAATGACAAAAAGCGGCCCAGCATTGTTACAAAAACAAAGTATTTTTTGTGCTTCTGAAATGGAAATTTGATTGTTTTCATACAACATGGCAGTGGTTTTTGCACCCATAGGATAACCAGAAAGGAAACCAGCTACCAAAGGAAATGCACAAACACCAGATAACCGAAATAAGGGTTTCATAATTGGTTGCAAAAAATGCCCGAGAAATTGTGCAACACCCAATCGAAATAAAATACCACAAGCTGCCATAAAAGGAAATAAAGAAGGCAATACTGTAGAAAACCATAAAGAAAAACTTTCAGAAGATGCCAAAAGCATTTCATCTGGAAAACATAGTAATGCCAAAAGTAATATACAAACACACACTATCAAAAGCATATTTCGTTTCATGCAAAAACCTTCCTTTGTTATTTTGATTTGGTTATAATAGTGTATGTCTGTATATCAAAAATCATGTGAATTATAAAATTGCCATAGGCATTGTAAAATCTTTGTTTGGTACACGATACAATGGGTTGGGTGCTGCCAATGCTTGTAAATCGGTTGCCAGTTTTTCCAGTGCCAAAAGATGCAAACCGTCCTCGTCAAGCACTTCGGGTGCTTTTTTCAAATTGGTTAATATGGGGCATTTTGCTTGTTCTGTCAAATCACCTAATATTTCTGCATGTTCTTTTTGAAACCCAAGTACACGAATATAAGGTAAATGTGTGCGACGCAAAAAATATGTCACTTCTTTTGTGCGAATGTCTAATAGAATATGTATTAAAATACGTTGTATTTTTGTACGAGTGTAACGTTTGCTTTTGATAAAATCAATCAAATCTTCTGCAAAGTAACCATTTTCTACAGCACGCAAAATACGATTTTCCAAACCTTCTGTGACTTCAAAAATTTCTTGCAAATCCTCTGCGGATGTGGTACGCAATTTGTAATGCAAAGCAGCAGTCAAATGTTCCATAGATGCGGGGGCTGTGCCAAGTGAAATTTCTTTTGTCAATAAATCTCTTGTGTTTTCAAGTAGATGTAAAAATGCTTCTGATGTGTTTTCAGAGAAAATGGCTTTTCGTATGGCAGAAGCAGAAGCATATTCTCCTTTTAAGGAGGGGTCATCATGCTGTACGCCTTTGCGTTGTATGGTGAAAGGTTGTATGGTGCTATTGTAATGGTCTAATGCCTTTAGATATTCTAGCCCCAATATATGATTGGGACGAGAGAGAATTTCACTGCTGATATGGGAAACGGTTTCTAGTGCTTTGGCTCTTGCGGCAGGATATGATATGCCGTCATCCAGATGTTGTTTCAAAAGTCTTTGAAATTCTTCGGTTTCATTTATCATTACTTTTGCGGCTTCCTGCATAGAAGCCAAATCACCACTTTCAGAACCAAAACAAAGTGCATCTATCATATTGGCATCTTGTAATACCTTGATACTGCCTCTTGCAAATGTTTCTGCTTGTGCTGTGGCAAATAGTACAGGCAATTCTAATACCATATCTGCACCATTTTGCAATGCACATTTTGCCCTTGTCCATTTGTCAAATATGGCAGGCTCTCCACGTTGTACAAAACTACCACTCATAACCACAACAGCCCTTTGACAGTTGGTATGTAATTTTGATTTTTCTATCATATATTGATGTCCTTTATGAAAAGGATTGTATTCTGCAATGATGCCAACAGTTTTCAAAAACGGTCACGTCCTTTACTGAAATAGTTTCTAAAAGCAGTATAACATATTTTTCAACATTTATATCATTTTTCTATAGAAAATTTGACAATTTCAGTCTATACTAAAAGATTTTTCATTTCTC
>JAHHTV010000052.1 GCA_020024395.1 Anaerotignum sp.
GGGTATAATGATTGAGGTTTAGTAAAAATAATTCAAAAGTTTAGTATTGCTACACAGGAAGGTGTTTCTATGGATATTGGCCATAAAATCAAGCAATTACGTATACAAAAAGGCTTGACTTTGGAAGAACTTGCAAGCAGAAGTGAACTGACAAAGGGGTTTTTGTCACAGATGGAAAGAAATTTGACATCGCCCTCCATTGCCACATTGAATGATATTGTGGAAGCATTGGGCAGTACACTTTCAGAATTTTTCAAAGAAGAAAAAGAGGAAAAAGTGGTATTTCAAAAAAAAGATTTTTTTGTAGATGAACAAGATGATTATACAGTGCATTGGATTGTGCCAAATACACAGAAAAATGAAATGGAGCCAATTTTGTTGGAATTGCCACAAGGCGGTGTATCTTTTGAAATGGATCCACATAGTGGTGAGGAATTTGGTTTTGTGGTAGAAGGGTGTGTGACATTGGTGTGTGGAGAAACCAGCTATATTGTGCATAAAGGTGAAACATTTTATCTTTCTGGAAAAAATAGCCATTATTTGAAAAATGAAAAGAAAACAACCGCAAAAGTGATTTGGGTATCTACACCACCATTGTTTTGATGGCAAGAGAGGAGACGTTTTGTTTGAAAAAATTGATACAATTCAAAAACATTGTCAAAGAATTTGATGGAAAATTGGTGCTGAAAGGTGTCAATTTGGATATATATGAAAATGAATTTGTGACATTATTAGGGCCGAGTGGTTGTGGCAAAACAACACTGCTTCGTATATTGGGCGGCTTTTTGACACAAAACGAAGGGCAAGTGCTGTTTGATGGGGAAGAAATCAGCAAAGTACCACCCTACAAAAGAGAAATCAACACCGTATTTCAAAAATACGCATTGTTTCCGCATATGAATGTATATAACAATATTGCATTTGGTTTGAAAATCAAAAAAGAACCAAAAGATATTATCGAACAAAAAGTAAAACGTATGTTGAAGCTAGTGAATTTGGAAGATTTTGCAGACAAAAACGTCACAGAAATGAGTGGTGGGCAGCAACAGCGTGTAGCGATTGCACGTGCATTGGTTAATGAACCAAGTGTATTGCTTTTGGACGAACCTTTGGGTGCATTGGATTTGAAATTGCGTCAAGAAATGCAACGAGAATTGAAAAAAATTCAACAAGAGGTGGGTATCACATTTATATTTGTTACCCATGACCAAGAAGAAGCGTTGACCATGTCAGACAAAATCGTTGTCATGAAAGATGGAGAAATACAGCAAATTGGCTCGCCAACGGATATTTATAACGAACCTGTGAATGAATTTGTTGCAAACTTCATTGGGGAAAGTAACATCATAGAAGGTGTGATGTTGGAAGACTATAAAGTCATGTTTGAAGGCAGAAAATTTGAATGTGTGGATTTTGGTTTTGATAAAAACGAAGTGGTGGACGTTGTCATTCGTCCAGAAGATTTGGATATTGTACCAAGAGCCGATGGCAAACTAAAAGGTGTTGTCAAATCGGTATTGTTTAAGGGTGTGCATTATGAAACAATGGTGGAAACCAAAATTGGTACTGCAATTACTGTAAAAATGCAGGTTTCTGATGACCGCCCTGTATATAACCAAAGTGCAAACGAAAAAATGTCTGCAAATGATTTTTATTTGGATGTAGATGATGTGGACGAATTGGACGATGCCACAATCATTGCACGTGCAGATGCACAGGCTTGGAACCCTGATGAAGATGAATTTATATCCATCAAAGAAGTACAATATAACATCGAAAAGAAAAATGGCACATATCCTGTAACATTTTCTACGGGGGCAGGCACTTCTGTTACAGTCAATATGATTGTCAAAGATGAAAACCGTGTCACAAGCAAAGAAAATGAAGAAGAAATATTTGCAGTGAATTTCTTCAAAAAAGTAGATGAAATTCAAGAATCCATTGCATTGGAAACCGATTTGAAAACATGGGCAAATGCTTCTGCTTGGAGTTTGGAAGATGATGAAAGCGTAGAAATTACAGATGTGGAATATGATTTTGACCCTGAAAATATTACAGCAGGTGTATATGATGTGACATTTGCCACAAAAGGGTATTTGTATAAAGTCGATACCACAGATAAATACGAAGAAGGCGACGAAGTTGGATTGACATTCCAGCCAGAAGACATTCACATTATGTCAAAACAACCATAAGAAAGGAGGCACTATGTCATGCGACAATTTCGCAGTATGATATATCCATATGTACTTTGGATTGCCATTATGATTGTCGTTCCAATGTTATTGATACTGTTGTATGCGTTTACAAAAGGTGCCAATGATGTTGCAACATTCCGTTTCACATTGGAGCATTTTGGGCGGTTTTTTAGCGATGCTGTATTTTTGGACGTTTTGAAACGCTCTCTTGTGATTGCGATATGGACGACCATTGTTTGTGTATTTTTGGGTTATCCGATTGCATATGCTATTGCAACAGGTTCCGAAAAAAGTAAAATATTTTGGATATTGATGATTACATTGCCCACTTGGATCAATATGCTTGTGCGTACGTATGCATGGGTAGGCATTTTGCAAGATGATGGGCTTTTGAATAAGTTTTTGGGTTTGTTTGGTATTGGGCCATTCCACATGATGTATACTACATTTGCGGTGGTATTGGGTATGGTGTATAATTTCATTCCGTTTATGATATTGCAAATACACACATCACTTGCCAAAATGGATAAAAGCTTTTTGGAAGCAGCAAGTGATTTGGGGGCAAACCGTGTACAGAGCTTTTTGCGTATCACATTGCCTTTGAGTTTGCCGGGTGTGTTAAGTGGTATCACATTGGTATTTTTGCCCGCAGTGTCCAGCTTCTTTATTCCAAAGTTGCTGGGTGGCGGACAATATGTATTGATAGGGAATGTCATTGAAACACAATTCCTCACAAGTGGTGACTGGAACTTTGGTAGTGCCATTTCATTGATTATGGCAATCATCATTATGCTTTCCATGTATCTGACCAGAAAAGTCGATACAGACCCTGCGGCAAATGGAAGGGGGGAATAACACGTGAAGAAAAAGAAAAGAATTGGTGCAAAAATTATATTGGGTTTGACAACATTGTTTTTTTATCTGCCCATATTGTATATCATTGTGTTTTCATTCAATAATTCCCGTTCTTTGACAAAATTCAGTGGATTTTCGCTTAGATGGTATGAAAAAATGTTTGCAGATAGCAACATGATGAATGCGATTGTGTATACCATCGTCATTGCACTTTTGGCAACTGTCATTTCCACCATTGTTGGTACATTGGCAGCGATTGGACTTTCCCGTTCTCGTCGTGTGCTGAAAAATGTGGTAGAACAAATCAACAATTTGCCGATTATGAACCCTGAAATTGTAACGGCAATCGGACTTTTGATGTTTTTTAGTGCCATTGGCGTAGAAAAAGGCTTTTTGACATTGCTTTTGGCACACATTATGTTTTGTACGCCTTATGTCATATTGTCTGTGTCACCCAAATTGCGTTCCCTTGACCCCAATTTGGCAGATGCGGCGTTAGACTTGGGGGCGACACCGTTTCAGGCATTGACAAAAGTCATTGTACCACAAATCATGCCTGGTATTATTTCTGGGGCGTTGATTGCTTTCACCATGAGCTTTGATGATTTTATCATTTCTTATTTTGTTACAGGCAATGGTGTTAACAATATATCTATATTGGTGTATACCATGAGCAAACGTATCAATCCATCTATTAACGCATTATCGACACTAGTTATTTTGTTGATTACACTGGTGTTGATTGTTGTAAATGTAGTACCAATTATGAAAGAGAAAAGGAGAAAAAGGATATGAAAAAAATAATTGCTTTGGCACTTGCAAGTGCAATGTTATTGACTGGCTGCAATGGCGGCGGTGCAACATCTGCAGAAGCTGTCGAAAAATACGGCTCTGATACATTGAAATTGTATAACTGGGGCGAATATATGGGGGAAAACCTCATCAGTGATTTTGAAAAAGAATTTGGTGTAAAAGTGATTGTGGAATATTTTGATTCCAATGAAATGATGTATACAAAATTGCAGGCAGGTGATGCCTATGATGTATTGGTACCTTCTGATTACATGATACAACGTATGGTGGAACAGGATATGTTACAGGAATTGGATTTGTCTTTGATACCTAATATGGAAAATGTCAGCGATGGTGTCAAAAATCTGCCTTATGACCCTGAAAATAAATATTCTGTGCCTTATTTCTGGGGGAGTGTAGGTATTGTATACAACCATAATAATGTAGACCCTGCTGTGGTAGAAGAACAAGGCTATGAAATTTTGAGAAATACAGATTATAAAGGCAAAATTTACATCTATGACTCTGAACGTGACTCTTTTATGATGGCGTTAAAAGCATTGGGCTATTCCATGAACACAGAAAATGAAGCAGAAATACAAGAAGCATATCAATGGCTTTTGGATATGAATAATACTATGGAACCTGTTTATGTGACAGATGAAGTAATTGATGGTATGATGACTGGTACAAAAGACATTGCTGTGGTATATAGTGGTGATGCAACAACCATATTAGAAGAAAACCCTGATATGAGTTTTTATATGCCAAATGAAGGTACAAATATTTGGAGCGATGCTATGGTCATTCCTGCCAATGCACCAAATCCAAAATTGGCACATGAATTTATCAATTATGTGTTGACTTATGATGCTTCTATGGGTAATTCTGAATATGTGGGTTATGCATCTTCCAACCAAGAAGTTTTGGACGAATTGAGCGGTGAAGGCGGCTTGTTTGCAGAAAATGAAGCATATTTGCCACGTGCAGGTTATGAAAAAGACGAAGTATTTGTAGATAATCCTGTTTTGAAAAAAACATTGGCAGAACTTTGGATTAAAGTAAAAGCAACAAAATAAAAATTTTTAAGCCATGCTGTTTTGCATGGCTTTTCTATGAAAAGGGGAAAATATAACATGTTACAAAAAGCATTGGAAACATTACGCAATCAAAATCAAAAAATATTGGTTTGTTTGGGAAACGACAAACAGGCAGAAACACAGTGGCTCGCAGCAGGCGGCAGTGCAGGGCATTTGCTTTCTGAAAAACAACTGCAAAGCATATTGCTCACAGGTGGTGTGGTATTGCCCAATGAATTGGCATTTAGCGGCACTTTGGAAACATTTGTTTCATTATTTCCAAAAAGTCAGGTAGAACAAAGCAAACGGCTTATCAATGATTTTTTGTCAGGTGCTGTGGCAGAATATGAATCTGGAAAGTGGTCTTTTTTCACTTGTAAAGTGGTTGTGATGGGGTGCTGCATGGGGGAATATTTGAGCATTGTCAATCGCAAAGAAATTTCAGATTTGTATTAAGTGGTTGTGTTCTTTTTTTCGGTTTTGCAGCATATCATAATTGCAGACCGAAAGGAGGCAGCACAATGGGAAAAAAAGAAAAACAAGCACGCATACTACGCCGCAATTTATTGGGTGTGTTGGTGTTTGTGGCGGCATTGCCTGTACTTTGGCCTATGGGTGGTGCAGTGTTTGCTTTGCAAGAAATACTGCCCGGACAAGTACCACAAGTGCAGTTACCACAATCAGAAACTGTGGCAGCCGTTTCGGAACCAGATACCACAGCACAAAAAGATACAAAAAGTTTGCTGGGTATGGAAGATATTACATTTGAACAACAAAAAGAAGATGTTGCAAATGTCAAAATAGCAGAGCAAGAATTACAAAACATACAAAATTTTGAATATCTCAAAAAGAATTATTATGTGGTGGATAGTCGGACGGTGTTTTTGCCAGAAGATATGGATACACAAAAAGCATTGGCAAAAGATTTCACACTGGACAAAGAGAGCAAAGAACCACAAGTATTGATATTCCATACCCATGCCTCAGAGGCTTTTGTGGATAGTGATATGTCAAAAGGTTTGGACGAGGGCATTTGGGGTGTGGGTGAGTATCTAAAAGAATTATTGGAAAATCAATATGGTATATCCGTATTGCATGATGATGGGGTGTATGATGTTGTCAATGGCAAAGGACAGATTACAGGTGCTTACGAACGTATGGAACCGCCTATTCGAAAAATACTGGAAGAAAATCCATCTATCAAAGTTTGTATTGATATGCATCGGGATGGTGTGGCAGAAGGTACCAAATTGGTCACAAATGTCAATGGCAAAGATTGTGCACAAGTGATGTTTTTCAACGGGCTTTGTCGTTTGAACCAAGATGGTCGCCCCATACCAGCTCCTGGGCTTTCAAATCCTTATGTAGAAGACAATTTGGCATTTAGTTTGCAAATGCAAATGCAGGCAAATGCAAGATTTCCACATTTTGCAAGGCGTATTTATTTGAATGCATATCGTTTTAGCTTGCATATGAAGCCTCGTTCCACACTCATTGAAGTTGGGGCACAAACCAATACAAAAGAAGAAGCAAGAAATGCTATGGAGCCTTTGGCAGAAGTTTTGGCAGCGGTGTTGTTAGGAGATACATAAATCAAAACCCAAGAGAAATATAAAATTCTCTTGGGTTTGTTTTTTTACATTTGTTGTTGGAAATAGATTTTATTTTGCGCAATGGCTTTTTGTGTGACTGCTTTTGCAGGGCCGCCCCATACATTTCTTGCTTCCACACATTGTTGTACACCAATGGCATCATATACTTTTTCTGTAAATACAGGAGAAATTGCTTGATATTCCTCCAAAGATAAATCATCCAAGTTGGTATTGTGTTCGATACAATATAGTACCAACTGTCCAATCACAGCATGAGCATCACGAAATGGCATACCTTGTTTGACCAACCAATCTGCGGCATCTGTGGCATTTGTAAAACCGCCTTTTGCAGCAGCTAACATTTGTTCTTTACGGAATGTTGCCGTTGCCATCATGTTTGTAAATACAGGCAAACACATTTTAATGGTATCTACTGCATCAAACAATGCTTCTTTGTCCTCTTGCATATCTTTGTTGTATGCCAAAGGCAATCCTTTCATTGTGGTCAAAAGCCCCATCAAATGCCCATATACACGACCTGTTTTGCCACGAATAAGCTCTGCCATGTCTGGATTTTTTTTCTGTGGCATAATGCTGGAACCAGTTGCATATGCATCATCCAATTCCACAAAACGAAATTCGTGACTGCTCCATAATATCACTTCTTCACAAAAACGGCTTAAATGCATCATCAACATAGAAAGACAATATACCAATTCAATGCAAAAATCTCTGTCAGAAACAGCATCCATACTGTTTGTAGAAATTGTGGAAAATCCTAATTGTTCTGCAACAAATGCTCTGTCTAAGGGGTATGTTGTGGTAGCCAATGCACCACTGCCCAAAGGCAGTACATCGGTACGTTTGCACGTATCTTGCAGTCTTTCATAATCCCGTTTGAACATTTCCACATATGCCAAAATATGATGTGCCAATGTGACAGGCTGTGCCCGTTGTAGATGGGTGTAACCAGGCAATATGGTTTCTGTGTGTTGTTCTGCCAAATCGTTGAGTGTGACAAGCAGTATTTTGAGCAACTGCTGTATGTCTTTGATTTCTTTTTTGGCATACATACGGGTATCAAGTGCCACTTGGTCGTTACGACTTCTACCAGTATGTAACTTTTTACCAACATCGCCAATACGGCTGATGAGTATGGTTTCTATATTCATATGAATATCTTCGGCTTTTTCATCAAATGTGACAGCACCTGTTTCAATATCGCAAAGTATTTCCCTCAGTGTTTTACAAATCAAATCCGCATCTTCTTTTGGAATGATGCCTTGTTTGCCAAGCATGGTTGCATGAGCAATACTGCCTGTGATGTCCTCATGATACATACGACTATCAAAACCAATGGAAGAATGAAAATGGTCTGTGAAGCTGTCTGTGGATTTTGTAAAACGTCCACCCCAAAGTTTTTGCATCGTTATCGTCCTTTCTGAAAAGCGGTTTATTTTTGGTTGTTTTGCATCATCATTGCACGCACTTTCAAAGGCAATCCAAACAAATTGATGAAACCATCTGCATCTTTATGGTTGTACAATTCCCCTGTTGTAAAACTCGCCATAGATTCGTTGTACAAGCTGTAAGGAGATGTAGAGCCTGCGGGTGTGATGTTGCCTTTATATAATTTGAGTTTGACAGTACCAGTAACGGTTTCGTTTACTTTATCAAAGTATTCGCTCAATGCTTCACGCAAAGGTGTATACCATTCACCACTGTATACCAATTCTGTGAATTTGTTGCTTGCAATTTCGTTGAATGCTTGTGTTTTCTTGTCTGTGCAAAGATATTCCAATTCACGATGTGCATAATACAATATGCTACCACCAGGTGTTTCATATACGCCACGGGATTTCATACCAACGACACGGTTTTCACAAATATCTGTAATACCAATACCATTTTTGCCGCCGATTTCATTCAGTTTTGTCAGCAATGCCACAGGAGAAAGTTTTTCACCATTAACAGCCACGGGAATACCTTTTTTAAAATCCAGTGTGATGTATTCTGGTGTATCTGGTGCATCTTCTGGTGTTACGCCCATTTGTAACAGATGTTTGTAATTGGGTTCATTTGCGGGGTCTTCCAGTTCCAGACCTTCATGGCTCAAATGCCAGATATTGCGGTCACGGCTGTAAGAGTCTTCTTTTTTTGCAGCAAATGGAATGCCATGTGCTTCCAAATATGCCAATTCGTCCTCACGGCTTTCCATGCCCCATGTATCCAAACGCCAAGGCGCAATGATTTTCAATTCGGGTGCCAATGCTTTGATTGTCAATTCAAAACGTACTTGGTCGTTGCCTTTGCCTGTTGCACCATGACAAATTGCGGTTGCACCTTCTTTTTTTGCAATTTCAACCAGTTTTTTTGCAATGATGGGACGTGCCATAGAAGTACCCAGCAAATATTTATGTTCATATACAGCATTTGCTTTGATACAAGGATAAATGGCATCTGTGATAAATTCTTCTGTCAAATCTGCAAGATACAATTTGCTTGCACCTGTTTGTAATGCTTTTTGTTCCAGACCTTCTGTTTCTTTGCCCTGTCCAACATCGCCACAAACAGCAATGACCTCTGCGTCATAATTTTCTTTGAGCCAAGGAATAATAACGGAAGTATCCAAACCGCCAGAATATGCTAATACAATTTTTTCTTTCATAACAAACATCCTCCTTATGTAAACGATTATTTTCTATGAATATCTATGAATATTTATGAAACTATGATACAGCGATTTTAGAAATATTGCAAGCATAAAATGCAGAAAAATTGTAATTTTGTGTATATTTATAAATAAAATGAAAAACAAATAAC
>JAHHTV010000053.1 GCA_020024395.1 Anaerotignum sp.
AATGAAAGGAGTAATTTATTTTGGGCATACAAGAAACTTGGAAAGCGATGAGTGATGCAACAAGACGACAGATATTATTGATTTTGAAAGAAAAACCTTTGACGGCAGGAGAGATTGCAAGTCATTTTCAAATGACAAATGCAACTATATCACATCATTTGTCTGTGTTAAAAGAAGCAGAATTGATAAGTGACAACAAAAAGGGAAAATATATTTATTATGAATTAAATCTTTCGGTATTGGACGAAGTGATGGGATTTATGATGGCATTGAAAGGAGGAAATCAAAATGAAACCAAAAACAGCATTGATGGTGCTACTAAGCATACTCCCAACATTGATGGTACTGGTAGTGTACAATAAATTGCCTGCACAAGTACCGATGGAGTGGGGGATTGCTGGTGATGTTGTGCGATATGATGACAAATATAAATTGTTTTTTGTGGCAGGATTGAACATTATCATTGGTATATGGATTCCGATATTACCCAAAATAGACCCCAAAAAACAAAATTATACACGTTTTGAAACGACATACACAACAATACATATATTGTTTATGCTGTTTATGGTGATTATGATGGGTGTTTCATTGGTGGAAAGTTTATACCCCAACACTATTATGGTTGGTAAAGTGATTTGTGCAATCATTGGGACATTATTTGTATTGATAGGCAATCAAATGCCAAAAGTGAAATGGAATTTTTTTATGGGTATCAAAACACCGTGGGCATTGTCTGATGAATGTGTATGGAACAAAACACAGAGACTGGGTGGCAGAATGTTTGTGTTTTGTGGCTTGCTGATGGTGATTGCTTGTTTTGTCATCGCAAAGCAACAGGTATTGTTTTGGCTATGTATGGCAATGGTGGTTTTGATGTGTGCTGTGCCAACAGTGATGTCTTATATTTGGTATCAAAAAATACAACATACACAACAATGAATACCAATAAAAATACTAGGAGTTTATTTGTTTTTGATAAAAAATGATGATTTTATGTATGGATTTGTTTGAAACGATTGACGATTTTTTCTGAAAAAGATATAATTAGGACGCTTAGAAGTAATCAACATGACGCTTTTGGCGTCTTTTCTTTATATGGTGAAGAAGGAAGGAGAATATATATGAATAGAAAAAAAGATATTTTTGTTATTGGGCATAAAAACCCTGACACAGATTCTATTTGCTCTGCGATTGCATATGCAAATTTGAAAAATCAAATTTCACAAGAAAATCATGTTCCAAAACGTGCAGGTGATGTGAGTAGCGAAACACAATATGTGTTAGATTTTTTTGGTGTGGAAGCACCAGAATATATTGCACACGTTGGCACACAGGTAAAAGATGTGTCCATTAAACCAACAGTTGGTTTGTCAAAAGAAATCTCTTTGAAAAATGCATGGACAATGATGAGAGATATGGAAGAATCTACAATGCCTGTTGTGCATGATGGTAAATTGGAGGGTATCATTTCTGTAAAAGATATCGCAACTGCAAACATGGATGTATACGAAACAAGAATATTGGCATTGTCTAAAACAAAATATCACAATATTTTAGAAGCCATTGATGGTGAAATGATTGTGGGCGATGTGGAAGCAACTGTGCCAGAAGGCGGTAAAATACTCATTGGTGCAGCAAACCCTGAATTGATGGAAACATATTTAGAAAAAGGCGATATCTTGTTGACAGGAAACCGTTATGAATCACAACTGTGTGCTGTGGAAAGCGGTATTGGCTGTTTGGTGGTATGTATGGGTGCAAATGTTTCTGAAAGTATTCAGGCGTTGGCAAAAGAAAAGGGCTGTGCAGTCATTGGTACACCACATGATACTTACATGACAGCAAGATTGATTAGCCAAAGCACACCTTTGTCATATTTTATGAGAAAAGACAATTTGATAACATTCTATATGGACGATTTTATTACAGAAATCAAAGAAACAATGGCAAAAATTCGTCATCGTGATTTTCCCGTTATAGATAGTGATGGTAATTATAAAGGGATGTTGTCTAGACGCTCTTTGTTGGATATGACAAACAAAAAAATTATCATGGTAGACCATAACGAAAAATCACAGGCTGTCAATGGTATTGAAGAAGCAGAAGTTTTGGAAATCATTGACCATCACCGTTTGGGAACAATGCAAACAACAACACCTGTATATTTCCGTAACCAGCCTGTGGGTTGTACTTCTACGATTGTGTATAGTATGTATTTGGAAAATGGTGTGGAAATTCCAAAACAAATGGCAGGTTTGATGTGTTCTGCAATATTGTCTGACACATTGATGTTCCGTTCCCCAACTTGTACACCAACAGACCAAAAAGCAGCAGAAGCATTGGCAAAAATTGCAGGAATTGACATTAGAGAACACGCAGAAAATATGTTCCGTGCAGGAAGCAATTTGGCAGGCAAAACACCAAAAGAAATTTTTTATCAAGATTTCAAAAAATTTAATGCAAATGGTTTGTCATTTGGTGCTGGTCAGATTTCTTCATTGGATAAATCTGCTTTGGAAGAATTGCGTGAAAAAATTGCAGATTTTATGGAAGAACAAGGCACAGGTGATGTGGATATGTTGTTCTTCTTGTTGACAAATATCATTGAGGAATCTTCTGATTTGGTATTCTTTGGAAAAGGTGCAAAAGAATTTGTGGAAAAAGCGTTTGGTGGTACAGCAACAGAAACATATATCCATTTGCCAGGTGTGGTATCCAGAAAGAAACAGTTTGTACCTTCTGTATTGAATGCATTATAATCACAGGTGAATATCATGCAAAATTATAAAATGGTATTGTGTTACGATGGCGGCAGATATGATGGCTGGCAAAAACAAGGCAATACCAACAACACCATACAACAAAAATTGGAAAATATTCTTTCGGATTTGGCAGGTGTAGAAACAGAGATTTTTGGTTCTGGCAGAACAGATGCAGGTACACATGCGAAAGGACAAGTGGCTAATTTTCGTATAAACTGGCAAGGCACAGCCACAGAACTCAAACAGGCAATCAATCAAAAGTTGCCAGAAGATATTGGTGTATTGACTTTGGAAAAGGCAGACGGGCGATTTCATGCCCGTTTGCATGCCAAAGCAAAACGATATGCATATACCATTTGGCTGGGAGATATGCCACCTGTGTTTGCAAGAAAATATAGCTTTTGGTGTAAAGAGAATTTGGATATACAAAAAATGGAACAAGCAGCAGCTATTTTTGTAGGTACACATGATTTTAAGAGCTTTTGTGCAAACAAACGGATGAAAAAATCAACGGTGCGTACCATTTTTGATATTACCATTACAAAGCAAGGACAGAAATTGATACTTGCATATACAGGAAATGGATTTTTGTATCAGATGGTGCGGATATTGACAGGAACACTGATTGAAGTGGGAGAAGGCAAAAAAAGCGTGCAGGATATGGCATATATCTTGCAGGCAAAACAACGAGAACAAGCAGGATTTACAGCACCTGCAAAAGGTCTTGTGTTGGAGGAAGTGTTTTATGATACGGATAACAGATTTGAAGTTGCCCATTGACCACAAACAAAGTGCATTAGAGAAAAAAGCGGCGAAAGTATTGGGCATACCTGTGCATGAAATACAGGAATTGCATGTCTTTCGTCGTTCTTTGGATGCACGAAAAAAAGATAATATACATTATGTGTATGTGGTTGATGTTGCAATATTGCAAGAACAAAAAAGACTTGCCAAAATCAAACAGAAACAAATTACAAAAAGCCCAGATTTGAGATATCATTTCCCTATGGGCAAGTGTCATATGGAAAAACGCCCAGTTGTGGTAGGTTTTGGCCCTGCGGGGTTGTTTGCAGCGTTATTGCTGGCACAAATGGGATTGTGTCCCATTGTTTTGGAACGTGGTGGTGATGTGGATAGCCGTAGCAAAGCCGTTTCTCATTTTTGGAAAACGGGAGAACTGGACACAGAAAACAATGTGCAGTTTGGAGAAGGTGGTGCTGGAACATTTTCTGATGGAAAACTGACAACACGTATCAAAGACACACGTTGTCGTAAAGTGTTGGAAGAATTGGTTGCAGCAGGCGCACCAAAAGAAATACTATATGATAACAAGCCACATATTGGTACAGATTTATTGCGTGATGTGGTAAAACAAATTAGAGAACGCATCATTGCACTGGGCGGAGAAGTACGGTTTTTTGCAAAAGTAACAGATATACTGCATGAAAATGGTCATGTGGCGGCTGTGGAAGTCAATGGTATGGAAAAGATAGAAACAGATGATGTGATATTGGCAGTTGGACATAGTGCAAGAGATACATTCACCATGTTATTTGAAAAACAAATCACATTGGAGCAAAAACCGTTTGCAATGGGCGTGCGTATCGAACACCCACAAAATATGATAGATATGGCACAATATGGAGCATTTGCAGACAAATTGCCTGCAGCGGATTATCGTTTGACATATACCACAGAAAAAAATAGAGGAGTATATACATTTTGTATGTGTCCAGGAGGATATGTGGTTGCGGCATCTTCTGAAAAAGGGCGACTTGCTGTCAATGGTATGAGTGAACATGCACGAGATGGCAAAAATGCAAATGCAGCTGTTTTGGTGCAAGTATTCCCTGCAGATTTTGGTAGTTGTCATCCATTGGCTGGGATGTATTTTCAACAAGATTTAGAGGAAAAAGCGTTTTTGGCAGGTGGGGGAGATTATACGGCTCCGATACAAACGGTTGGACAGTTTTTGGGCAATAGAAATGATGGCATAAAAGAAGTTGTACCAACGTATTGTCCAAAAACAACATTTGCCAATATGGAAGATATTTTTCCGCCATTTATGATAGAAGCACTGAAAGAGGCAATGCCAACATTTGGAAAAAAACTGAAAGGTTTTGACAGACCAGATGCCATACTGACGGCAGTGGAGAGCCGCAGTTCTTCTCCTGTGCGTATTTTGCGTAATGTAATGCGGGAAAGTGTTTCGTTGTCTGGGTTGTATCCGATTGGTGAGGGTGCAGGCTATGCACGTGGTATTGTTTCGGCAGCAGTAGACGGTGTGGCTGTGGCAGAACACATATTTGAAAAATATAAGATATAAAAAGACGTATGCTTTGAAAAATCAAAGCATACGTCTTTTGTTATTTTGCTGTTTTATTGCGAAAGTAAAACAAAGCATATACTTCTGCAAAAATTACCATTGCAATAAAAGGGTATTCAGAAAGGAACAGTTTATCTAAATAAACATTGCTTGTGAATATATCTATGCCCATTTGCAAGAAATACAGTATATTGGAGAAAAAGCTCATCAATATTTGTTCAGGTATCATGAAAATAGAAAATGCCATAGATAATACAGAACTATATTCTAGTGTTGGGAAGACAGCATATAAGATGATGTAAACCATAGCCATTATTTGTGTGGCAAGCAATGTTTTATACATCAGTATGTTTTTTTTATGTGCGTTTGTAGATACTGTTTTGGGATTTTGTTTGTTACAAATTTTGATACTGCAAATCAAACTCAATAATACAGTGATTGTAAAAAGTACAGCATTTATGGTGGGATTCCAAGCAGTGAATTTGAAAATCAAAACGGCTAACAGTTGAAACACAACATAAAATACAAAAAGTGTTTTGAAAAAATGTTTTTTGTTCATAAAAATACCCCTTTCTATCTGATTTTACCGTATTTATCTATGTACAATATAATATAAAAAAAGGAAAAAAACAAGTGGCGTGGATATTTTTGTAAAAGAATAATCGCCATATCAAAGATATGGCGATTAGATTATATGATAGATATATAAATGATGGAAGCAATATGGTTATGTATTTGCTTTTTGTTTTTGTTCGTTTGTGGCACAAGCGGCTGTACCAAGTAGCAAAAGTGTCAATATGATAGATGACATTTGCTGTTTCATAGAAATACCTCCTTTGAGGATATATTGATTTTTATTTTTGATAATATTAGTATAACACAATATTCTGAACAAATTGTGAATGAAGTCTTACTGTTTTTTAAATTTTGAGATTGACATAAAAGTGTATGAGTGGTATCATACAGTTACAAAGTGTATGATATATATAATACACTTTGGAAAGGACGATGCATGATGTTAGATTTTCAAAAAATACAATTTCATGAAAAAGAGCCAGTGTATATACAAATTGTGAAATACCTAAAACGTGCAATTTATCTGGGAGATGTGCAAAATGGCGAAACATTGCCTTCTAGGCGAGAAATTGCCGCACAACTGCAAATTAACCCCAATACAGCACAAAAAGCATTTCGGCTTATGGAAGAAGAACACTTGATACAAACACCAAAAAATGCGGCAAGTATCATACAGTATGACCAAAATACATTACAACAAATACAAAAAGAAATGACAGATGATATGATAAGAGGATTTGTTTTGATGGCAAAACAAAATCGTTTGACATTGGAACAAGTGCAAAAAGATATACAGCGACTTTGGACAGAAGAACACACAGATTAGATATATTTTTTCATAAGACAGGAGGGAAATGATATGTGGTTGATTTGTGAACATATGGTAAAAAGAATTTGGAAAAAAGGCGGAAAATGGTTTTTGTTTTTGCCTTTGGCATTTGGGCTTTTGCATATATTATGGCTGGCATATGCTGGTGTGGGTGGAAATGGATATATACAAACAACAAAAGGGTTTTTGCCATATGAATATATGGTAGATGATAGCTTTGCACCATGGTTGTTTATGATTGGGTTTGGGGGATTGCTTTTTGTGATATTTTGGCATTACAAACAGTATCACACAAAAAGTAATGGTATAATTACATTTTTGACATTGCCCATTTCTACAAAACAACTGGTTACAGGGATATTATTATCTGGTGTGATATGGGTGTTTTTGTATTATGCACTATGGGTTTTGGCATTGGTGGTGTGGTATTTTCCAGCAACAGAAGTAGCTGCACATGTTGCAATGAAACAACAATTTTTGGCAGAGGGCAATCAAATAATTACAGGGATTGACCCACATATCCATAATGGTTTATATTTGGCATTTCGAAGAAGTATATTTTTATCAAATATGTTGTTTTTTGTCAAAGATGGTGTGATAGTATGGCAAGAATTTTTGTTACAGATGATATTGCTGTTTATGATTGCGATTACGGTTGTGGTAGCAGGCATAGTACCACAGAAAAGTTGGTTGTTTCTTTTACTATGTACATTGTGTATTTTAGAAAAAGTGGCATATATAAATAATAGTATATGGATGTTATCATTATTATGGACTATGGTAATGATAAAACAAATTATACAAGAAATATATGCGTATATGAAGTATCCAACGGTATAAGGGGGGTGTATGTATGCATAGAGAAACAAAAATGAAACTGCTTTTTGGCATGCCGTTTGTGGTTATTTTTGGGTGTTATTTTGGATTGTTGGCAAAAGCGAATGATAACACATTATATTTACAAGATATTGCTGGTGACCGTGCGTTTTTGAAGCCATTTACGGTGCAAATGGAGTTGTATGGCAATACATTTCATGAAAATATTTTGATAGATGCAGATGGTGTTACAAAAGAACCATTTGAAACAGAAGAAGAAGAAGTACGGATGGATGCTGTTGGAACATGGAAAGATAGTACCGTATATGTATATGATGATATGTTTTTGGTTCCGACAGAAGATGCCATTGTCACAGAAGAAGTATATGAAGGCGAATATCAGACAAAATTGACAAAATATGATAAAGCTCAGGTAAATATTGATTTTTGGGTGGAAAGCAAGATATCTAAAGATATGATGCGTATTAGACCAGATGTAGTATTTGCAAAAGAAAATCTATTTGAGGAGCGTGAAACAAAAATAGGAAATACCAAAACAGAACTTGGTATAAATATGACATATTTTCTAGACAAGGTTTCTACAAAAACGGTTTTGATTGGCGATGATTTATATACAATGTTCATGACAGGAAATATTGGCAAGGGTACTACTGGGGTATATCGAACGAATATGCAGGATTTATGTAATACCAAAACATCAGCTTCTTTAGCGCTTGTGTCAACACCTTTTTTAGAATTTGCTGTGGATGATAAAAAATGTATGTTGGGCTTAGAAGCAGTTGGAGAAAATTTGGTGTTGTTCCGCAAAGATGATACGGTAGTATGGATGGAATTGTATGATACAGCAGGGAGATTGCTACAAAGTCAGCATTGGGATACAGAAAATAGTATTGATGATTTCAAGATAGAAAAAACAGTATGGAAAGAAGGGAT
The DNA here is from genome assembly GCA_020024395.1 of Anaerotignum sp. Taxonomy (GTDB): domain Bacteria; phylum Bacillota; class Clostridia; order Lachnospirales; family Anaerotignaceae; genus Anaerotignum. The sequence goes on from JAHHTV010000053.1 coordinate 8,267, forward strand.
AGGATTTCAAATACATACATTCAAACAAGAAGATGCATCTGCTTATGAAAACACAAAAGAGATATTGGTTTGGGTGGAAGAAAATACTATACAAGAACCAAAAATTAAGCAACACGAACATACTGTTATAGAAAAAAAAGCTGTATATAAAAATTATTGTTTAGCCATTTCTACAGAATGTGATGTGCCAGAGGTATGGAAACCATTTTATATACAATATAATAATCCACCATTGGCGTATATTTTGACGGTGTATGACGAAAATGACATAGTATATCAAGGAAAATTGGTGACGGACTGGAAAGATGATTATTATAAGTGTCATGGAAATTTTTATACATTGGATTTTGGTAGAAAGATTACAGAACAAAAAGAAAACAAAATACCCATAGAACTTATCAGCAATCAAGGTGTGCGATTGGTATGGACATTGGAAATATTGGGTGATTTGCAACGATGATATGAAAGCAAAAACATTAGAAAGGGGAAAAGCAAATGATTGATGTAAAATATCTGACATTTTGTTATGGTAATGTGAATGAACAAAACACCAATATATTGGAAGATATAAAATTTACAATACCAGATGGTGAAATCGTTGGGATATTTGGTGTTAATGGTGTGGGAAAATCAACATTGTTACGCATTTTGGCAGGCGTATTGACACAAAAAAATGGTACAAAAGAAGAATGTTGTTATATCAATGATATCAGAATTGATGGGAAATCGCCAACAGAACAAAGAAAAAATATTGCCTGTATTTTTGAAGAAGGAACATTTTTATATGATTTGACAC
>JAHHTV010000054.1 GCA_020024395.1 Anaerotignum sp.
ATGGTTTACAATAAAAATAAAAAGTTTTGTAACAATTTCAAAATGAAAAAATAGTATTTTTATGATATAATAAAAAAAATATACAAAAGATAAGGGAGAAATGATATGCAAAAACAATGTACAAAATGTGGTGCAATGGCGAATGCAGATGATAAATATTGTACGGTGTGTGGTGCAATATTACAGCAACAAAAGCAAACACAACAAAGTGATACAACAATGCAAACAGATACAAAATTAGTATCATTTGAAAATTACTTATTGATGTTTTTGATTGCAGTTATCCCGATTGTCAATATTGTTGTATTGTGTATGTGGGCTTTTGGACGTGAGGAAAATGAAAATCGTAAAAATTTTGCAAAAGCAGCATTGATATTTGTGGGGATTGGTACAGTAGTGGCTGCTGTGATGGCTGTATTTTTGTTTCGAATGATATGGTATGGCATTACATATGGTTTGGATGAATATGATTTATATAAAATGTATCATGATAATCCAATGTATGATTATGATGTGCCAGATGGCGAGTGTTGGCGAAATATACAATTACAAGATGAACCATTTTCCACAGTAGATAGTGATATCAAACAAATTTTGATAGAAGAAAACGGTGTTGTGATATTATAAAAAAAGAATATGATTTTTGGATAAACAAAACCATTTGGTACATACTACCTCTATATGAAAAAGGAGGAAATGGATATGAGCCAATGGTTTTTATTTTTTGCACAAATATTGTTTTTTATATTTGGAGCATGGTATTTTTTGAGCAATAGCGGAAAAGGTAAACAGGTCAAAACAGCCGTTTCTATGGAAGAAAATGAAAAAGAAATGCAAAAGTTGTATGAAATGCGACAAACAAAATTGACAGAACCTTTGTCAGAGCAGACACGCCCCAAATCATTAGATGATGTGGTGGGACAAGAAAAAGGTATTCGGGCATTGCGTGCGGCATTGTGTGGTACAAATCCACAGCATATTTTGATATATGGCCCACCAGGGGTGGGAAAAACAGCCGCAGCACGTTTGGTATTGGAGGAGGCAAAACAAAAACAAAATTCTCCTTTTGGGACAAATGCAAAATTTGTGGAAATTGATGCAACCACATTGCAGTTTGATGAACGTAGTATTGCAGACCCTTTGCTTGGTTCTGTGCATGACCCCATTTATCAGGGGGCAGGCGCTTTGGGACAGGCAGGTATTCCAAAACCACAAATGGGCGCAGTATGTGAGGCACATGGCGGGGTATTGTTTATTGATGAAATTGGAGAATTGCATCCCATGCAGATGAACCGTCTTTTGAAAGTGCTGGAGGATAGAGTGGCAAAATTTCAAAGCAGTTATTACAGTAAATCCAATAGCAAAATACCACCATATATTCATGATATTTTTCAAAATGGTATGCCTGCGGATTTTCGTTTGATTGGTGCGACAACAAGAAATCCATCGGAATTGCCACCAGCATTACGTTCTCGTTGTACAGAGATTTTTTTTGATGGCTTAAATCAAAATGCCATAGAACAAATTGCTGCAAATGGTATGAAACAAGCAGGATTGCAATATGAAGATGGATTGTGTGAAAAAATTGCAAATTATGCGGGTGGTGGACGAGATACCATAAACATTGTACAGTCTATGGCAACATTGGCAGAAATGAAAGGCAAAAAATATGTGGGGTGCGCAGAATTGGAACAAGTGGCAGAAAGCGGCAGATATCAACCGTTTATACGACAAAAAAGCAGTCCAATACCGCATGTGGGTGTGGTGCATGGTTTGGCGGTAACAAGCAGTGTGGGTGGTTTGTTGCTGACTGTGGAAGTGCAAATGAAAAAAAGTATATATGGACATTTGGAAGTTACAGGCATTGTGGAAGAAGAAGAAATTCGTGGTACACATGGTGTCAGTCGCAGAAAAAGCAATGCCCGCAGTTCTGCGGAAAATGTTTTGACAGTATTGGAACAATATGGATTTGACCGCAATCAATATATGGTGCATATCAATTTTCCAAGTGGCATGCCAGTAGATGGGCCGTCCGCAGGCATTGCCATGTTTTTGGCTGTATATTCTGCTTGGCAACAAAAACCGATTGCAGGAGATATTGCTTTGACAGGTGAAATTTCATTGACAGGGCAAGTGATGCCAGTAGGCGGTGTAACAGAAAAATTGCAAGCGGCAAAAGAAGCAGGTATCCGACAAGTATTTATACCAAAGGCAAACTGGCAAAAACAATATGATAGATTACCAATGGATATTTGTTGTGTGGAATGTGTGGAAGATTTGCTTTGTGGTGTATTTGCAGAACAATATATTCCATTGCCACAACAACAAACAGAAATACTTTCTGCAAAAGGGATTTCATAAAGGAGATGTTAGAAAATATAACCTTGTGTGTTACTGGGAATTGACCATGTGCTTGTTCTGTTGTATAATAATCAAATTAGGCGTATCGCCGTTTGATAGAGGTGAATAAAAAATATGATAGAAAAAAAAGAAAGAATACAACTACCGTTGATTGCACTGCGTGGGTTGACGGTTTTTCCGAATATGGCAGTCAGTTTTCCAGTAGGCAGACAACAATCTTTAGATGCGTTGGAAGCCGCAGATGAGGCAGACAAAAGAGTGTTTTTGGTGGCACAGCGTGACGCAGAAGATGCAAGCCCCAAAGAAGGTGGTTTGTATGAATTTGGCGTTGTGGCAGTCATCAAACAGATTTTGAAATTGCCTGGCAATCTGACACATGTCATTGTGGAAGGTGAAGAAAGAGGCAGATTGGAAACGGTGCAGAAAAAAAGAAAGTGTGAATATGCAAATATCACAACCATTGCACAAGATATTCCAAATTTGCCAGATATACACACTGTAGCAGAAATGAGAATGGCACAAGATTTGTATGAAGCATATACAAAATTGGTGCCAAATACATCGGCTGTGGATTTGATGCCTAGCATTATGGCAGCAACAAAACCAGGACAACTGGCAGATATTATTGCATCAGGATTGGAAATTTCATTTGAACGCAAACAGCGTTTATTGGAAATGTTAAATCCTTATGACCGTATGCAGACCGTGATAGAGATTATGCAATATGAACAAAAAGTATTGCAATTAAAAAGAGAAATCGAAAGCAAAGCAAAATCCAACATTGACCGCAATCAAAAAGAATATTTTTTGCGGGAACAAATGAAAGTCATACAAGAAGAATTGGGTGACAAAGATGGTATTGGTGCAGATGTTGCAGAATTTCGTCGTCGTTTGGAAGAAAAAAATCCACCCGAAGAAGTGCGCAAAGTGTTGGAAAAAGAAATTGACCGCATGATGAAAATTCCTGTGACTTCTCCAGAGTCCAATGTGGCAAGAAATTATATTGATACGGTGTTAAACCTGCCTTGGAATGAAAAAACAGAAGAAAGTTTTGATTTGAAAAAAGCAGAAAAAATATTAAATCAAGAACATTATGGCTTGGAAAAAGTCAAAGAGCGTATATTGGAATATTTGGCAGTGCGTAAAAATGCACCAGAAGAAAAAGCAACCATACTGTGTTTGGTAGGCCCTCCAGGTGTTGGTAAAACATCTATCGCACGTTCTGTGGCAAATGCTTTGCATAGAGAGTATGTGCGTATGTCATTGGGTGGTGTCAAAGATGAATCAGAAATTCGTGGACACCGCAGAACATATGTAGGAGCAATGCCTGGTCGTATCATCAATGCGATGAAACAAGCAGGCACAATCAATCCTTTGATGCTTTTAGACGAAGTGGACAAGTTGGGGGCATCTTATAATGGTGACCCCGCAGCAGCACTTTTGGAAGTGTTGGACGGAGAACAAAATTTCACGTTCCGTGACCACTATATTGAATTGCCTTATGATTTATCAAAGGTGTTGTTTATGTGTACGGCAAATGATACCAGTACCATACCAAAACCATTGCTGGATAGAATGGAAATTATCCGATTGGGCAGCTATACCGCAAAAGAAAAAGAGCATATTGCAACAGACCATTTAATCAAAAAACAAATGAAACGACATGGGTTAAAAGGCAGTCAGTTAAAAATCAAACATGACGCTTTGGAACAAATCATTGATGGGTATACAAAAGAAGCAGGTGTGCGACAATTAGAACGTACCATTGGGCAAATTTGCAGAAAGACAGTCAAAGCCATTATCAGCGAAGAAAAGAAATCTGTAACTGTGACTGTAAAAAATTTGGAAGAATTATTGGGAAAAGCACAATTTAGCACAGATAAAATATATGATGAGCCACAAGTGGGGATTGTCAGAGGCTTGGCTTGGACAGCTGTAGGTGGTACAACACTTTCTGTAGAGGTCAATGCCATGACAGGTGATGGCAAATTACGTTTGACTGGGAATTTGGGAAAAGTGATGAAAGAGTCCGCAGAGGCAGCAATGACATTTATTCGTTCCCAAAGTGATAGATTAAACATCAAGCCTGATTTTTATAAAACCACGGATTTGCATATCCATATTCCAGAAGGGGCAACACCAAAAGATGGCCCTTCCGCAGGCATTACCATGACAACAGCAATGATTTCTGCATTGACAGGGGCAAAAATACAGAATGATGTGGCAATGACAGGGGAAGTGACCATTCGTGGTCGTGTGCTTGCCATTGGTGGATTGCAAGAAAAGGTATTGGCAGCAAAAAAAGCAGGCGTCAAAACCGTGATATTGCCAAAAGAAAATGAAAAAGATTTGAACGAAATATCAGAAGAAATCAAAGAAGATATGACATTTGTGTTGGCAAAAAACATGGATGATGTGTTGCGGCATGCATTGGCGAAAGGGGAAAGCGTATGGAAGTAAAACAATCATCATTGGCAGCAATCGGTACGAAGTTTTCACAATACCCGACAGATGGAAAAACAGAAATTGCATTTGCAGGCAAATCCAATGTAGGCAAGTCTACACTCATCAATGCCATACTAGGTAGAAAAGCACTGGCAAGAACCAGCTCACAACCTGGAAAAACAAGAACCATCAATTTTTATGATGTCAATGATGCCATGTATGTAGTGGATTTACCTGGATATGGATATGCAAAAGCCCCAAAAACAGAAATTGCAAAATGGGGGGCTATGATTGAGGAATATTTGGAAAAAAGAGAAGAATTAAAAGCAATTATATTGCTGATTGATATTCGTCATGAACCTGGAAAAAATGATATTATGATGTATGAATGGTTGAAGCATTATGGCTATGATATTATCATTGCGGCAACAAAATCTGACAAAATCAATCGTAGTCAAATACAAAAACATTTATCTATTATCAGAAAAACGCTGGGATTGGGACAAAATGATGTGTTGATACCATTTAGTGGCGAAAAGAAAACAGGTGTAAAAGAATTGTGGGCAGAAATTGATAAATTTTTAGAATAATCCAAAAAAACAACCTTTGTATTTTTCAGAGGTTGTTTTTTTGTGGTCTTTCCACCCATTTCCTGTGGTCATGTTTGAGATATGTTGTTACAATAGAGCCAATAACGAAAGGGAGGAACAACCATGAAAACATTTTGGGATTATTATGAAAAAAAAATACAGCCACAAGTGATGTTGGCTGATATTTTTTTTCGGACAGAACAAGAACCGTATGATTTGCAAAAAGCAGCAAAACAATTTTGTTTGCCAGAAGATTTGACAAAACAATGTGATAAAAAATCATTGTCCAAAATAGAATGTATGACATTACTGAAAAATAGCAAAACAATTTTGGGAAAATTGCTTGCCAGACAGTTGGCGTCTGGTTTTCCAGAATATTATACCACTGCACAAATTTCATACATATATGATTTGGATATTGCATTGGTAGAGCAGGCGGCAAAACAAACGGGGCTATTTCATTGTTCTGAACGCCTGTTGCCATATTTGTTTTCGGCGATTGATATTAGCCAAACACAATATCAGATTTGATACGTTCGGCGGTTTCTTGCCCTTCTAGTGCTGCAATGAGTGCCAATGCAAAAGGCATGGCGGTTGCAGGTGCTTGTGATGTGATGATATGTCCATCACGGCACACTTTGTCTTTGACAGCTTCTGCACCAGTCAAACGGCTTTCCATACCAGGGTATATGGTGGCTTTTTTGCCTTTGAGTATGCCCAAATGTCCCAATACCATAGGTGCGGCACAAATGGCGCATACAAATTTTTTAGCAGCATGAAATTCCAAAAGCAATTTACCAAGTGCAGCATGATTTTGTAAATGTTCTGCACCAGGCATACCACCAGGTAATATCAGCATATCTGCATTTTGTGCAACATCATGTGCAAATAACATATCTGCTTGATAAGTCACGCCATGTGCGCCAGTGACAGCTAAATTCCCTGTCAAAGATACCAGTTTTGCGTCAATACCTGCACGACGCAAAAGGTCTAATGGGGTGACAGCTTCGATTTCTTCAAAACCTTCTGCCAAAAATATTAATGCTTTTTTCATGATTTATAACCTCCATATTTGTTTTTGTTTATTATAAATGTTTTTGTGGTATTGTGCAACTTGACAAAGTTGTATGTTGTAGCTATGCTGAAAAAACAGGAGGAGTTTATATGGAGATTGAAAGAAAATTTTTGACAAAATCAGTGCCTTTTGCATGGGAAGAATACCCAAGTTATCAAATCAGTCAATGTTATATCAGTACATTGCCTACCATTCGATTGCGGCAAATGGATACACAATATATATTGACCATAAAAGGCAAAGGGCATATGGCAAAAGAAGAATTGGAGCTTTTGCTGACAGAAGAAGAATATATGCATTTGAAACAAAAAGCAGAAACACCCGTTTTGGAAAAAGTACGGTATCAAATTCCCATAGAAAATGGTCTGATAGCGGAATTGGATATTTATAAAGGACGTTTGCAGGGTTTGATGACAACAGAAGTGGAATTTTTTTCTGTAGCAGAGGCAAAGGCTTTTGTGCCGCCTGCATGGTTTGGAAAAGAAATTACAGAAGATGTTCGTTATAAAAATACACATCTAGCAAAATATGGCATACCCGACTGAAATACAGTTCTTTTTTGATTGTACCTGTCATAAAGTAGTAATAGGAAAGTAGGGACAAACAAAAGAGGGGGAGAAGATGTGTATCAAAGACGATATGATAAAGTGTATTTGATGTTGAAACAAGAAACCACAGGATATAGTACCGCATGGGGCAGTTGTGTTATGGAAATCAAAAATGGACAAGGAACATTGCAAATTTCTGTACAAGGGTTGTTGCCCAAAAAAGGTTTTTGTTATAAAGTGTATGGGCTTTTGGCAAAAAATATGGAATGTACAGGCATTTTTTGTGGAGATTTGGCATTGAGTCAAAAAGGACAATGCGATTTGAATTGGACATTTGACCCTGATGATATGGGCGATGGGTATCAAGCAGAGGATTTGTTTGCTGTGGCGATTATGACAGAACAACAAGGCAAACAAATTGCCCCATTGGTGGCATATTTTGGACAAAAAAGAGAATGGCTATCTGTATTTTGCCCAATGAAACAAAAAGCAGATATACAAGCGGCAGAAACAATGCTGTTGCAACAAACACAACAAGAACAAAAAACACCCACAATGACCATATTGCCCATTGTACAAGAATACAAACCAGAGACAAAAACAGAAATGGAAATAGAAACAGAAATGCAAACAGATACAGAAACAGTGGAACAACCTGACGTTTCGTATCATGGGAATTTTCGTGGGCTTTTGAAAAAATTTCGGCAGGAAATGGAAACACTGGAGGAAATGGGCATATTTAGCACAGAAGAAAAAAACAAGATATTGGGCAATACACAAACAAAAGAAGAATTGATTGCAGACCGTGCAGATGCATTGCAAAATAGAGTGCCAGAAGAAACAGAAAATATGTGTGGTTGTGATGATGAAGTTGCAACATATACGCATATAGACATAACAACAGATGATTTTTTCAAAAATCATGAAATGCTGTATCCTTTTGGAGATGGCAAAGCATGGTATCGTATTTCATTAAAAGAATTATTGTTTTTTGATACATCGCCATTATCTTGGCAGAAAGATGCCTTTTTCTTATTGCCATATCATCGGTATGGGCATTTGATATTGCGGGAGGAAAATGATAGCATTTGGTTTGGGCTGCCTGATATATATGACCCACAAGAAAAATCGCATGGAGAACATTTGGGCTTTTCGGATTTTCGCCCCATTGAACAAAAAAACGGTATGGGATATTGGATTGGGAAAATACCTGCGGATTGAAAAAGTTATTGCAGGAAAAGGGTTTCGATAGTATCATAATGCTATATGTTTTATAAATAAAGGAGCAGTGGCATGAGAATACGAAAAAAACCTTGGGCAGAACAAGAACTGTCAGAAAATAGCCATGTGATGCAACAGGCAGAACAATGGAAGGGCAAATGGGCAAAATATTTTGGCAATGACAATCCGATTTATGTAGAAATTGGCTGTGGAAAGGGTGGTTTTATACGCCAAAATGCAAAAACATTTCCAGATATCAATTTTATTGGTATTGAACGCAATTTGAGTGTGGTGGCTGTGGCAGCAAGACGTACACAAGAAAAAATTCCCAATTTGGCTTTTGTTTGGGATGATGCAAAAAAATTGTCTGATTTTTTTGCTGTGGGTGAATTTCAAAGATTGTATTTGAATTTTAGTGACCCTTGGCCCAAAAAACGACTGTATAAAAGACGTTTGACATATCGTGGATATTTACAAAGTTATCGAGAAGTTTTTGGAGAAAAAGGGGAAATCTTTTTCAAAACAGATAATCGAGGGCTTTTTGAGTTTTCATTGAATGAATTTTGTGCAGACCATTGGCAGTTGTCCAATATTTCATTGGATTTGCATAGTAGTGATTTTGAGGGAAATATTATGACGGAATATGAAGAAAAATTTTCGGCACAAGGTATGCCAATTTATCGTTTGGAAGCAAGATTTGGCAAAGAAACACAATGACAATGTGAAAGAAGAATGCTTTGAAAAAAAAGGTATTCTTCTTTTTTATTTGGAGATGCTTGACATATATAGATAAACTATATATAC
>JAHHTV010000055.1 GCA_020024395.1 Anaerotignum sp.
ATATAAAAGGAGGGCTTTGATGTCTATATTACAACAACATGCAAACACCATCATCAAAAACACATTACAACAAGTATTGCCTGATATTGCTGTCAAACGTACATTATCCGAACAAAATTTCAAAAATCCAAAAGGCAAACAAATTGTCATTTCTGTGGGCAAAGCCGCATGGACAATGGCAAAAGCTGCATCAGATTATCTTGATTGTGCCATCACAAGTGGCATTGTACTCACAAAATATGCACACAGCAAAGGCGAAATCCCCAATTTTACCATATTAGAGGCAGGTCATCCCATCGTCGATGAAAATTCCATTGCGGGTACACAAAAAATATTAGATATGGTATCCGATTTAACAGCTGATGATATAGTCATATTTTTAATTTCTGGTGGTGGCTCTGCATTATTTGAAAAACCAGCAGGAAATTTATCATTACAAGATATGCAAAATGTATCACAACAGTTATTGGCGTGTGGTGCAGATATTGTGGAAATCAACACCATCAGAAAGCATATTTCTGCTGTCAAAGGGGGTCGATTTGCAAAACTTTGTGCCCCTGCCTCTATATTCACCATCGCACTGAGTGATATATTGGGTGACCATTTGGACGCCATTGCTTCAGGGCCTGCATATCCTGACAGTTCCACTTGTGATGATGTCATGAAAATCATACAAAAATATAATCTTTCTTTTTCTCCTGCAATATTGAAACAACTGCAAATGGAAACACCCAAAGAAATTACAAATTGCAAAACTGTCATCACAGGCAGTGTCACACAGCTTTGTCAATTTGCTGCAAAAGAAGCCAAAGCATTGGGCTATACCCCTTTGATACTTTCCACAATGCTAGACTGCGAAGCCAAAGAAGCTGGGCGTTTTCTGGGTTCTATCGCCAAAACACTGGAAAAAGGCGATGGATTTTGCAAAACGCCATGTGCCATCATCTGTGGTGGTGAAACCATTGTACACCTCACAGGCAAAGGAAAAGGTGGCAGAAATCAAGAAATTGCATTATCTGCTGCCCCTTATTTAGATGGTATTCCACAAGCACTCATTGCCGCCATTGGTTCTGATGGTACAGACGGTCCCACCGACGCTGCTGGTGGTATGGTAGATGGGTTTTCTATGGAAAAATTAAGAAATGCCAACATTTCTGTCACCAATACATTGGCTGACAACAATGCCTATTATGCATTAAAACAAATTGATGGTCTCATATTCACAGGGGCAACCGGAACGAATGTCAACGACTTATACTTTTTGTTATTTTGTCCCCAGTCATAAAAATGAGAGAAGAACTCTTTGATTTTTCAAAGAATTCTTCTCTCTATTATTTTCTAATACAAATCAATCGTATATTTTATTTTTATCCATTACAGCACTTCAAATCCTTTGGATTTAATTTCTTCCATCATTTTATCTGCATGTTCTTTATTTCTTGTTTCTGCAACAATATCTACAATACAAGTGCTGACTGCAATATCTTGTACCATACGGTCATGTGTTACATTGAGAATGTTTGCCCCCACTTCTGCAATCGCTGTCAACAGTTGTGTCAACTGACCAGGTTTGTCCATCATCATCACAGACAATTTTACAATTCTGCCATTTGCTTGCAATGCTTTGTCAATGATACGGTCTAAGATATTCACATCCACGTTACCACCAGATATTACGCAAACTGTTTTTTTGCCTTTGATGTCTACTTTGTTATGCATTGCTGCTGCAACAGATACTGCCCCAGCACCTTCTGCAACCATTTTATGTTTTTCAATCAACAGCAATATTGCTTTTGCAATTTCATCTTCTGTTACTGTTACAATACCATCTACATATTTTTGGCACATTGCAAATGTCAAATCACCAGGCTGTTTTACAGCAATACCATCTGCCATTGTGCTAACGCTTTCCAATGTTTCGATTTTACCATCTTTTATGGAATTTAACATAGAAGGCGCACCTGATGCCTGCACACCATATACTTTACAATTTGGATTGATTTGTTTGATTGCAAATGCAACACCACTAATCAAACCACCGCCGCCGATGGGAACCAATACCACTTCTGCATCAGCCACTTCTTCCATAATTTCCAGACCAACCGTACCTTGTCCAGCCATTACATAATCATCATTGAAAGGGTGTAAAAATGTGTAACCTTTTTCTTTTTGCAATTCTGCTGCTTTTGCAGCTGCATCATCATACACACCTTTTACCAATACCACTTCTGCACCATAGCCTCTGGTTGCTTCCACTTTTGCCAAAGGTGCAGCTTCTGGCATACAAATTACAGCAGGGATACCTTTTTTCTGTGCTGCCAATGCAACGCCTTGTGCGTGGTTACCTGCGGAGCAAGCGATTACCCCTTTTTTTGCTTCTTCGTCTGTCAAACTTGCGGTTTTGAAATAAGCACCTCTGAGCTTGAAAGAACCTGTGACCTGCATATTTTCACATTTGATATACACATTTGCATCTGGATTGATATAAGAAGATTGGAACAAAGGTGTTTTTCTTGCTACACCATTCAACACTTCTTTTGCATTTTGTAACATTTCCATCGTCAACATAAAGCATCACTCCTGTAATTTTATTTTTTTCGTGGACAAAAGTTTGTTTTTGTCCCTCTATCAAATACACTTTTATTATATCCCTGCTTTTTCTGCACGTCAACAAAAATTTGTTGTTTTTTTAGCATTTTTTTGATTTTTTATCTGTTTCTTTCGTACAAATTCATATATCCATCAATGAAATACGTTCTTGTATACAAAAAACCATTTCTTTGTAAAACACTTCTAATATTTTACTTGTTTTTCCAATATTTTTATTGATTTTCTGAAATACAGCCATAAAATCAAATAGGAGAATACTTTGATTATCAAAGTATTCTCCTATTGTAATTTTTTTATAAACAACCATCTTTTTTATCAAGATGCACTCATATTTTTATCTGTTTTTCTTTGTCTATTTCTATGCAAAGGTTTTCTGTTTTCATTATAAATGTAAACAGGTTTTCCTGTGCCTTCCACAACTTCTTTTGTGATAATGCATTTTTCCACAGTGGGTTCTGTTGGAATTTCATACATAATGGGATTGATAAATTCTTCCACAATCGCACGCAAACCTCTGGCACCTGTTTCACGTTCCATTGCTTTTTGTGCAATGGCTCTCAATGCACCATCTTCCAATTCCAGCAATACATCATCTAATTCAAACAAATACTGATATTGCTTTGTCAATGCATTTTTGGGTTCTGTCAAAATATGCACAAATGCTTCTTCGTCCAAATTATCCAATGTTACCACAACGGGCAAACGACCGATAAATTCTGGAATTAAACCATATTTTTGCAAATCCTGCGGCATCAATCCTTGCAACAATTCATCGTTTGTTTTATCCAATTTGCTGTTTGCATCTGCACCAAAACCGATGACTTTATGTCCCATACGATTTTGAATGATTTTTTCGATACCACTAAACGCACCACCGCAAATAAACAATATATTTGTGGTATCAATTTGTATAAATTCTTGGTGTGGATGTTTTCTACCGCCCTGTGGTGGCACACTTGCGGTTGTACCTTCCAATATTTTCAGCAATGCCTGCTGTACACCTTCCCCACTAACATCACGGGTAATGGATACATTTTCAGACTTTTTGGTAATTTTATCAATTTCATCAATATAAATAATTCCACGTTCTGCTTTTTCGATGTCATAATCTGCTGCTTGTATGAGTTTGAGCAAGATATTTTCGACATCTTCACCCACATAACCGGCTTCTGTCAAAGAAGTCGCATCTGCAATGGCAAAAGGCACTTGCAACACACGTGCTAATGTCTGTGCCAATAATGTTTTGCCTGTACCTGTTGGGCCTACCAGCAATATATTACTTTTTTGCAATTCCACATTATCTGCTTTTGCATTGCGGAATATTCTTTTATAATGGTTGTACACTGCCACAGACAAAGCCTCTTTTGCTCTGTCTTGTCCAATCACATATTGGTCTAATATTTCTTTCATTTGTTTGGGTTTTGGCAGTTCCCGCACTTCGTCCTCTTTTGCCAATGTTTCATATTCTTCATCAATGATATCTGCACATAAGTCAATACATTCATCACAAATATATACATTAGGGCCTGCAATCAGTTTTTTTACTTGGTCTTGCGTTTTGCCACAAAAAGAACAACGTAATTTATTGTTATCATCATTTTTGCTGGTCATACCATTCTCACTCCTTTGTCTGGGGCTGTGTAATGACAGCATCAATCAAACCGTATGCTTTTGCTTCTTCCGCTGACATAAAATTGTCACGTTCTGTATCTCTTGCAATTTCTTCTATGCTTTTGCCTGTATTTTGCGCCAGAATTTCATTCAATTTCTGCTTGGTACGCAGTATATTTTCTGCATGAATTTGAATGTCTGTTGCTTGCCCTCTTGCACCGCCGCTGGGTTGGTGTATCATCACTTCTGCATTTGGCAAGCAATAGCGTTTGCCTTTTGCACCGCCAGCGAGCAAAAATGCACCCATACTTGCTGCCATACCCAGACAAATGGTGGAAACATCGGGGCGAATATACTGCATGGTATCATAAATTGCCATACCTGCTGTCACAGAGCCACCCGGGCTATTGATATACAAATTGATATCTTTGTCAGGGTCTTCTGCTGCTAAAAACAAAAGCTGTGCCACAACAAGGTTTGCGGATACATCATTCACTTCTTCCCCTAAAAAAATAATTCTGTCTTTTAATAATCTGGAATAAATATCATAAGAACGTTCCCCACGGTTGGTTTGTTCTACGACCATAGGCACTAAACTCATATGAATTCCCTCCTTCTTTTTCATCATGATTGCATGATACGAAACAGGCACAGGTACCCTGTGCCTTATTTTCTGTATTGCTTAAAAAATTCTTACTTTGTTTCAGGTTCTGTCAAAATAGCAGTTTCTTCAATCAGTTTCATAGCTGCTCTTACCAACATATCTTCTTCCAATGCTTTTTTGTCATCATCTTTGAACATTTCCAGCATCATTTTGCCATCAATGCCATAGCTTTCGCCATATTTTACAATTTCTGCATTCAAATCTTCTTCAGAGATTGTCAGATTTTCTTCTTTTGCAATCTGTTCCAGCATCAATCTTGCATTTACGCTCTTTTCGCTGGTTTCTTTGAAGTTTTCTCTCATGCCTTCTTCAGTGATGCCCATGTACTGATAGTAGATATCCATGCTCAGACCCTGACGAACGATATTTTGTTCAAATTCTTTCATCATGTTATCTACTTTGTTATCATACATTACTTGAGGCACTTCCATTGTGCAGTTTGCAACTGCTGCATCTAACAATTTGTCATTTTGCAATGTTTTTGCTCTTTCATTTTTGTCTTTAGCCAGTTTTTCCACAATGCTTGCTTTATATTCAGCCATTGTTGAAAATTCGGAAACATCTTCTGCAAATGCATCATCCAATTCAGGCAATTCTTTTGCAGTAATGCCTTTGATTTCGATTGCAAATACAGCAGGTTTGCCAGCCAATTCAGGTGCATGATAAGCTTCAGGGAATGTCACATTGATGTCAAATTTTTCACCAATGCCATGACCTGCAACCTGTTCTTCAAAACCTTCAATGAAAGAATGAGAACCCAATTCCAAATCATGTTCATCAGATTTACCGCCATCAAAAGGCACACCATCTACGCTACCTTCATAGCTCAATTTTACAATATCACCAGTCTGTGCAACTCTGTCTGTTACTTCAACCATTCTTGCATTCTGGTTTTGTACTTTTTTCAATTCTGCTTCAATTTCTTCTTCTGTTACTTCTGCAACCACTTTTTCTACGCTCAAGCCTTTGTATTGACCCAATGTCACTTCAGGTTTGATGGTTACATCTACCAAGAATTTGATACCTTTTGCTTTATCAATATATTCTACATCCAATGTAGGTGCAGAAACAACATCTAAATCCAATTCTTTGATTGCTGCCATATATTCTTCAGGGAAGATGTGGTTGATTGCGTCTTCATAGAAGAAGTTTTCGCCATACTGTGCTTCAATCAATTTTCTAGGCACTTTGCCTTTTCTAAAGCCTGGTATTGTAATTTGATTTTTGTTTTTGTTATAAGCAAATGCCAGACCCTTTTCCAGCACTTCAGGGCTTACTTCAAAAGAAAATTTTACTTGTGTTTTTTCTTTGTTCATCAATGTTGCGTTCATCGTTTGTAGTTCCTCCTTAAAAAATATCTCTATCTTTGACAAATGTGGTATTTGTATATGATACATCGTCATTTGTCTTTGATGGAATGTCATCGTATCCACAGTCCGAAAAAACTGCACAATCAAAGCATATTATAACACAGCAAAACTTGAAAATCTACTGCTAATTATAATTTTTGGCTTTGTTTTACGCAAAAAATATCAAATTATTTCTCTTTCAATCGTAACCATGTCTGCATCGGTTGCATTTTCCATAAAACTTAAAATTTGTGAAACCATTTCATCTGCGTGTTGTGCAGAATTGCTCACACAAGCAAAACCAATGGTCAATATTTTATGCTGTTGCGGCGTATCCACTTCTGCAATAGAAACATTAAATTTATGTTTTGTTTTTTCAACCAAAGATTTTAACACCATTCTTTTTTCTTTCAAACTCTGTACCCATGGTGCATGAAATGTTACAACACAACTGCCTATTTTCATATCCATCACCTATATTACTCATTTTTGTTTGTGTGCTGTGATGATTGTATAACTGCTTGCATTTATGGTAATCACAGCATTTTCAATAGATACATACCAATTCTTTCCTTTTTTTGTAATATCACTTGCACACTTGATAGCATCTTTGCACCACTGCACAACATCGCATGACAAACCCATATTTTTTTGTATTCTTTCCACGCCTAAATTTGTGGTATGTATGTTATGGATATGTTCCAACAATATTTGTTGATTATTTTTTTGTGTCAGAAAAGCGATTTTTTGTTGCAATGCTACAAAAGCCTTTTCTGCATCTTGCATAGAAAGCACCGTTTCCTCCATCGGACACATACCATCTTTTTTGCGATTGATAATATAAGGCACTGCTTTTTGATATGCTACCACAATATTCGTTTTTTGCAATATATCCAGTGCATACTGACTTATCACTTCTGCATACACTGCTTTGACATCTGCTTTGATAAACAAAAATGCTGCCGCTTTGCCAATCACTTTATCTGCCACTGCTGCCCCCACCAAAAAATCAGGTTTTTGTTCCAAAATCTCCATCATGGGTGCAATACCTTTTTGCATAGACGTCACACAATCCCCATTTTCGCAAACTGCCGCAAAAGTCATATCATTTTGTTGCAATGCTTTTTTTGCTTTTTCCAAAATATCCACGTTTGTTTCTCCTTATTTCCAAACCCGATTGTCCAAATCTGATTGCATTTTTTGCAAATCCATAGGAATATTGATTTTCTGCGGACAATTTACCAAACATTGTCCACAAGCAATACAATTTTCTGGTTTTGCATTTTCTTTCATACCATTCCAAGCAAAACGCACACTTTCAAATAACTGATACATATGATATGTATTCCAAATTTTGAAATTTTTTGGTATATCCACACCATGTGGACAAGGCATACAATATCGACAGCCTGTACAACCGTTTTGCACTCTAGCACGCAATGTCAAAACCGTTTCATCAATCACAGACTGCTCTTTTTCAGACAATGGCACAAAAGGTGAAAATGTATGAATATTGTCTTTCACCTGTTCCATAGAAGACATACCACTTAATATCACTTTGACATTCGGCAAACCACCCACATACCGCAATGCATAAGAGGCAATACTTGCTTGTCCATCCAATGCTTTGAATTTTGCATTCATATCATCGGAGAAATTCGCCAAAGCCCCACCTCTGACAGGCTCCATCACCACAATCGGTACACCCAATTTTTCTGCCAGATGATAGCCTTTCATGCCTGCTTGTTCTGCTGTATCCATATAATTGAGCTGTATTTGACAAAAATCCCATTTTCGATATGTCACAATTTCTTCAAACACATCATATTCATCATGAAACGAAAATCCCAAATGTCGGATTTTTCCTTCTTTTTGCAACTGTTCCAATACAGGTATCACGCCCATTTTCAGTACATTATCCCATTTTTCTTTGTTTAATGTGTGTAACAAATAAAAATCAATATATTCTGTACGCAAGCGTTGTAATTGTTCTTGGAACACACGCAATGTATCCTGCCCATCTTTCAATATCCATGTTGGCAATTTTGTTGCCAAGTAATAAGATTTTCTATCATGTTTTTCCAACACTTTGCCCACAAAAGGCTCGCTTGCACCATCATGATAAAAATATGCTGTATCTATATAAGTCACACCATTTGCAAGTGCATAATCCAGCATTTTTTCTGCTTCTGGTTCATTTATGCTACCATCTTCACACGTTGGAAACCGCATACACCCAAAACCCAACAATGACGGATTTGCACCAATATTTTTCATACTTCTTTTTTCCATCACATACCGCCTCCTTTTCACCAAATAACCCTAAAAAAATAGTATCATAAAAACCTTTTATTTGCATTATATTTCCAATAAAAAGCATACTTTATAATATTAAAGTATGCTTTCTCTTTTGATTGCCATTTTTTTATAGCAAACATTCCAACCATGCTTCTTCCAGTCGTTCTTTTTCCGCCTGTGCAACACTTTTTTGTTGTTTGGTATCTTGATACAACTGTTCCAACTGCCATTTGATTTTTTGCAATTTTCGTTGTGCTTCCACAATATCTTCATGCACTTCCCAATTGTGCCATATAAAGCCTACATAATCTTTCCATTTTGTAACATTATCTTGTTTCATGGTAAAATCTTTTGCAAATTTGACCGTTTTGTATTTTTGTTCTAAATTTTCCAATGCCAATCGCATATCTGCTGCCAGTTGTTCCCCTTTGTCTAAATGCTTATGTTTCAACACATCACAAAAAATCGTTCCACCTGCCGAAATATCCCATTTACTCCAACTATATGCA
>JAHHTV010000056.1 GCA_020024395.1 Anaerotignum sp.
GATTTGGTTTCTGGTTCTGGTGAAAGACTTTCTACCATCACAACACATCACACTTGCGCCGATTGCAACGGCACAGGATTACAAAACGAACAAAAAACATGTGAAACTTGTCATGGTATTGGATACATCGTTATAGAATATCCATCTATTTATAATAAAGATGAAAAATGATACATCTATATACTTGTGATACCACACAAAATATAGTAAAATAATCATATTATACGCAATCATATAATGATATACAAAAGAAAGGGAGGCTTCCATGAAGTATCAAAACAAACAAGTATTCAGTTGTTTACTTGCTGCAACTATGTTATGTACTGCCATACCATCAGATGTATCTGCTGCATATCAAACAGAAGCAATGCAAGTATCTACACAAACATTGATTGGTTTTGCTGCATTATCTGATAAAATTTCTCACCAAACCATAGAATTAGGCAAATTGGATGACATAGAAAACTATGCGGTATTACCAAACACACTTGTGGCGTATGTAAATCCTGCACCATCTCATGCAAATGCAGATATTGCAACATTAGATATACCTAGAGAAGAAAAAACAGAAACCATCAAAAATGTAATATGGGACGGAAAGAAAACCAAAACAAACGGCAAAACAGAAACATGGGTATATACCCCTGATTTGCCAAAAAGCTATGAACTGCTATCTGATGTCGCATTACCTGAAATCGTAGTGACTGCAAAACGAAACAATACATACAAAACAACAATGCAACATACAAAAAATGAAGTAACTGTTTCTACTGCCAATGATTTTTTACGAGAAATTCGACAAGGCAACAAACGCATTTTTGTAGATGGTAGAATTGTATTACGAGATAAAGCAGACACTGATGGCAGAATGCCACCCATTTATTTCAAAGAAAATACTGAAATCATTGGTGCTTCTGATGATGCGAAAATTGTATTCAGTCACCCCATGCAATTAGATGGGGATAATGTATCTTTCAAAAACATTGAAATGCACTTTGAATCTAGCGATGCGCTTGACAGTGTACCACACAGAGAAATTTTTCTAGCAGGTCATCATTTGATATTGGATAATGTAAACACCTATCTAAAAGGTGGAGATGGCTCTTTTGGCGGTATCACTGGTACAGAAGAAGAACTGTTGCCCACTGTGTATGCTGGTGGTTATCGCAATACCTCACATATGGGCAATCATGCACATTTGACAATCAAAAATCCCAATGAACACACATTATTTCAAGGGATTTATCTTTCTCATGATGCACAGTCCAACACTTATACTGCATATCATGGACAAGCAACACTGCAAATGGGAAAACGCACAAATGTTAGAGAGGGTGTATATGCAAATGGCAGTGAAAAAGCACTCATCAAAATAGAAGGTACAACATCTGATACCGCAAGCACTACAAAATTCTTCGGTGACCAAAATACCACATTGCATTTACAAGATATGCAAATGACAGGTAGTGATATACAAGGCATTGGCAATATCAAATTGATAGGACAGGCAAAATTGATACCAAAGTCCAATACATTCCAAAACATTGATGTTGCCCCACAAGCGACACTAGATTTGAGTGATGCAGGAAATGTTATTATCACTGGTGATTTTACAGGCGACGGTACATTGACGCTTTCAAAAGATAACTCTGTAACCATTCAAGGCAATGTTTCTGGTGATAAAACATTTGCCACATCCAGTACATATCTGACATCAAACCAGACATATATACAAACAACAAGTGGTAATGGCACATTTAAACTTGCAGACAATCTCAAAGACAGATACACACTGCAAAAAGATGGAAATATCTGGAAAATTTATACACAATATATAGATGGTACAGCTGTGGAACTTGGTGGTATTATGATACACTCTGCTCCAAGTATTATTGATTTAGATAAAGTTCCTGTTGAAGATGGGGCTTATAAAGATGAAGCATTTGAAATTATCTGCAAAGATAAAGAAGGAAATATCATCAGTGCAAACAAAGCAAAAGAAGAATATTTGCTTTGGAATACAACAGGTATCAAAACAGAATATTGGAAAAATGATGCATATAACGATAGAACAGATGGTTCTTCTTATCTTGGATTTACTTTTGATGAAATTGAGCAGACATCTTCCAATGACTATTATTTGCAAATTCCCAGCGACCAAGAAATTGGTGACTATACCATACTGGTTTTATCAGAAGGCGATTTGATACCAGAACAGGATGTCATCTCAGTTGGAAAATTAAAAGAGCTTGTTGCAAACAAAGTCATTGCTGAAATCCCTGTAACATTTTATCGTGCAGGTGCTACCACAGGTACAACCAAAATCGAACCACAACATATTACAACTATTCCAAAACAGATATACACAGGACAGCCAATTACCCCTAATATTGAAGTAACTGTTGATGGCAAAAAGCTAACCGCTAGAAAAGATTATGTGGTTCGCTATCAAAACAACATAAATGTCGGCACAGCAACGGCTGAAATTATTGGTATTAACGATTATACTGGAACTGTGCAAAAGAATTTTGAAATTGATAAAAGTGATGCAAACATCACACTGACAGCAGACAAAACAACCGCTACATATGGCGATGAAATTCATTTTACATTTGAAGCAAAAGCCAAACCAACCACATTTGCCAGAACCGTTGAGAAAAATCGAGTATCTTTCTATTGTGATAATCAACTGCTTGGCACTGCCATTGTAGATATGAATGGCAAAGCACATTTGACTTATCAAACAGAAGATAAAAAAATTCCCATTGGTTCCTCACAAATTAGCGTGGTATTTGGTGGCAGTGATACACTCAATCCAAATACACAACCTGCTGCTTTGTTAAATATCACACTACAAAAACGTGAGATTGATTTGAAAACACAAGTATCCAGTGTTTCATTAAAAGATTTTGTATTTGATGGTGTTACAAAACGTACAGATATACAATCTGTTTTGCTGTCAAATGGCACAATACTACCTGTAACTGGTCACGCAGAATTGCCAAGCACTGCGGTTGGTGCATACAACACAGCCACACTTGTCAGCATTGCACCAAGTGGCAATGAAGGTAACTGGTATACATTTGCATCTGTTGCAGGTCAAAAGGTATCTGTATCACCTGCTGTCAATATTGTACAAGGTTCCGTACACGCACCCATTACCATTGACAAAGTGATAAAATGGGGAGAAAGTGGTCATATTGCACTTTCTGAATATTTGCCAAAAGACATTCCAGTTAATCATGCAAAATATACACTTTCTACATCTTCTGGAAATGTTGTAACAACCACACTGCAAGGCTCACAATTAAGCTATACACCAAACAAAGATGGCAAAGAAACAGTGAGTGTGACAGTGGAAACAGACCAATACGAACCTTTTACAATTACCATAAACTTTACTGTAACATATAAAGACCCTGCTGTACTTGGTTTGATTGCACCAAATCAGGTATATAATGGTAAAGCATATACTGGTTGGAGAATGAAACATCCTGTTGCAGAATACACCGTTAGCTATTATGATGTAACAGCACAAAAACAACTTTCAGCTCCACCAACAAATGCAGGAAATTATTCCATCACAGTTGCATTTGAAAATGACACACAAATTGGTAGTGAAACACAAAATTTCTGTATCGAACCAAAACAAGTGCATTTGCTTGCACTTGACCGTCAAATAAAAGTTGGTGATACAGCACCTTCTTTGACAAAACCGCAAATTGGTACAGATTATAAATTTGAAACAGGATATGAACCTATTGCAGGAGAAACTGTTGGTGAAATTCAAATGTCATATGATAAAACACCAGATACAACACAAGCAGGCAAACAACAAATTCTGCTGACAGTTATCAATAACAATCACAACTACCACACCGTTGTTACATCTGGTACATTGACAATTCATGCAAATGATGAAAGCAGTCACAACAACAGTTCTACACATGGTCATAAACCGGCAAATAAACCAAACAAAAATCCGCCTGTTTCACAACCAATACCAACTGTCAAACCAAGTAGTAATGGCGAGGCTTCCATCACAACATCATCTATTGAAAGTGCCATAGAAGCTGCAAAAGAGAAAAACAATAAAGATATGACAATCGTTGTACCTGTTGCACCTGCAAACAGTGATGTCTTAACCGTATCCATTCCGACAAAGGCTTTGGACGCTTTGATTGATGCCAATGCAAAACTGGAATTGGTTGCAGATAATGCGGTAAATATACGCTTACACCCACAAGCATTGTCACAAATCACAAAAAACAATGCAAGTGGTGATTTCATCATACATGCACAAAAAGAAACATATGTACCATACCAAGCACAACAGGCAGTAGGTGCACGTCCTGTGTATGATATCAAACTTTGTTTGCAGGCAAATGGCACAGAAACCAATATTACAGACCTAGATGGAAAACGTGTCGTAATTGGTATTCCTTACAAACCTGTATCAGGTGAAATCCCTGCACATTTGCGTGCAGTTTCTATTCGTGATGATGGTAGTATGCAATGGATTGAAGAATCTTATTATGACGCAAAAAAAGGCGTACTTGAATTTGCCACTGACCATTTTAGCCTGTATGCTGTTGGTTATCAAGAAAATACAACTGCTCCATTTGCTGATATTGTAGGGCATTGGGCAGAAAAAGATATTTTGTTTGCCACACGTCGTGGTATATTTAGCGGCACAGACCGCACACATTTTACACCAAATGGACAAATGACACGTGGTATGTTTGTCACTGTGCTGGGACGGCTTGCAGGTGCTCCACATGCAACTGCCAATAACATATCATTTACAGATGTGCCATCAGATGCCTATTATGCCCCTTATGTTGTATGGGCAACGGAAAATGGCATTGCAAGTGGTGTCAGCGCAGATACATTTGCACCAAATCGTCCTATCACACGACAAGAAATGGCTGTTATGATGTATCATTTTGCAAATCAACAAGGATATACATTACCAATGTATTATGAAAAAACAACATTCAGCGACCAATCTCAAATTCGTGGTTGGGCAACAGAAGCAGTACATACCATGCAGCAAGCAGGTATATTATTTGGAAAACAAAACAATCGTTTTGACCCACTTGGCACTGCAACACGTGCAGAAGTAGCCGCTGTACTGCGAAGATTAACCGAACAAATGTAAATGAAAAGCCCTCATTATATGAGGGCTTTTTTATCATGTCTGACTTAGACAGTTTATTTCTTGCAATACATTTTCCAATACAAATTTTGTATAATCCCGTACTGTATTTCCTGGATAACATATCATTTTTTTATTTTGTATTGTATATTGTTTTATAAAAATAGAGATATCTGCCATATCAAACATTGGAATATCAATGTTGCTATCCCCCGCAGATATGATATAAGAAGGCAATAATTTTTTTCTAAGCCTGTCAATGGCTGTACCTTTATCCAGCATAGGCGGGAAAAAATATACCTTTCGTCCAGATACCGCAATATGTAAATCTGTTTTTCCATCAAAATATGATTTGCTTTTTTCTGCATCTTCTGCATTGTCACAAGCCGCAAACAGATACATATCATCTATCATGCGAAATCTTTTGATTTCTTGTATATTGGATAATTGCTTTTCCATTTGTGATAATGCACTTTTCCAAGTGTCTGCTATTTGTTTTGACTCTTGATACCATTGTGTGTCAATTTCTCCATTTACCAATAAAATAGCACCATTTGTTGTCAAAGCATATTTTGGCATACAGTATTTTGGGAAACAAATTCTTTGATACTGTTCTATGGAACGTGTTGTCACTGGCACAAATAACGCTTTTTTTGCAATTTCTTCTAATACTGCAAAAGCATTTGGTGTACAAAATCCTTGTTCTTTTCCATTCAAAATTTCAACGCAAATATCACTTTCCATACGATGTTTATGAGAAAACATCAATGTATTGTCTATATCACTTGCAAATATTATGTTATTCATATTTAATTATCGGCTATTTTTTGAATGAGTCCACAAGCCTTATAATTTTCAAGTGGATATTCAATGATTGGTACGCCTTTCTCCTTTGCTAATTGATAAATTTGTCCAAGATGTTCTTCATCATCCAAACGATGCACCAATATTTTCCACGGTACTCTCCGCAACAACACACGTGTCGTTTCTCCAATACTTGGTTTGACCAAGTGAATATCATGAATATCAAAATCAGCACAAATTTTTTCAATTTCTTGTTTTGCTGTTTTGGAAACATCCGCCATTGGTGTGTTGTCTGTTTCTTCTATGGCAAAATATTGTTCTACTGCATGGATAAATTCATAAGTCACATCTTGTTCCATCAAATTGCGATAAAATATTGCACCATGAAATTCATTTTCTCCAATAATATCTTTGCGATAAAATGTTCTGCTCAACAAGCCTGAAACAGTTGCATTTAAGCAAGAGCTTGCAATCAAAAAATCTTCATGTGTGCCATATTTGCTGGCAATATGTGCAGGGTCTGAAAGCACAGCCAATCCTGCATCAACATTTGGATATTGTTTCATCGCCTGATTTAACTCATTTTGTATCGCACCCTTACCTGTCCAACCATCTACAAACTGAATATCTTCTGCCATATGTTTGGACAAAATATATGCCATGGCATTATGGTCAATACCACGCCCACGCAAAATAGAAATCGTATAATGTGGAATTTCTACATGATAACGAAAAGCAATATATCGTTTTATCAAAACACCAATGGAAGTGCCTGCCCGTGCCAATGACACCAAAACCACATTTTTCCCTTTTTGTTGCCAAATTTGCTCTGCAACCACTGCAACCGCTTTTGCCGTCATTTTAGAATATCTCAGCAATGCGTCTTGATATATTTGCATATATGCCGCAGATGGTTCATATTCAATCGGCAACATTTCAGAATAATGTACACCTGTTTGAATACGTTCTTCTCTTTCTTTTGTGCCTAATGGTTTCACTTTTCCAGAAATATCTGTGAGTAAAATTTTTACATCATTTTCTTTATATGTACCAAACATTTTTTCCTCCTTGCACATAATAAAATTGCTGATATTCATTTTTCGTAAATGCACCCATAATATGTTTGAATGCTGCACAGTCTTGTAATGTTGTGTCTGATATAACAATCACCACATCATACACCCCAATATTATAAATATATGTTTCTCTATCTTGTGCATAAAAACTTTTCAATTTATAGCCAGATACAATGGGATACGCTGCATTTGTACAAATACCAATGGGGCTTCTTGTGGTTGCATGACATTTTACAGTACACACCCCACTTTGTTTTTCCAACATTTCTCCCAAACACAATGCAGGAAACATACATTCTTCTGTTCCCAAAACCAAAATATTACGATTTGGCTTTATTTTGTGCAAAAAATCAGAAATAAAGCTTTCTGCCATTTGTCTGCAATTTTTGATATATTGTTGTATCATTATCCCCTTTCTTGGGTCGTATAATGTATCACAATACAACTTTTGATACTGAAAATCTGCCTCTTTTTCTGCTGCTTGTTTTGCTTCTGTCACTGGTATATCTTTGACTGCCGCTGTATAGTCCATTTCTGGCAGTTTTAACAAATATGCACAATACAATCCCGCTTGCTCCATATATTTCTGATTTTCGACAGATACTCGATTAAATATAGATGCTGCAATACATTTTTTCTTTTTTAGTATGGGATATTTTGCTTTTAGCTGTGTCATCATATTCACCAGTGTTTTGCCTGTTGAAATTTCATCTTCTACAAAAATCACTGTTTCTGTATTTTCCAGCCAATGTTGCAAATCCTCTGCACATAGCTTTTGTTCTGTTGCATGACTATGTTCTTCCAAAAATTCAATCCATACAGATACATCTTTCACTTGCTCTCTTGTCGTTTGTACATACATACAATCTTGTGCAAAGCAACCAGCCACTGCTACACCAATCGCCGTTGCTGTTTCTGCAAAAGAAATAATCAATTTTGTATTTGGGTATTGCTTTGCTAACATCTGCCCAAACGTTTCCATCATTTGCAAAGATGCTGATGGGCTGCATGGTATATGTTTTGCTTGTAATGCATTGACCAAAAGATATGACCGCTTTTTATTTTGAAATCTTTTTGCAATTCGCAACATATTTTCTGTTGCCTCATTTTTGTTTATTTCCATCTATTTTTCACTTCCTTTATAAGAAAGAAGGTTCCAAAAAACAATGTTTCATGGAACCTATCTTTGTTATCTATTTTGACCAACGATTTTACGAATCATATCTATTGGAATCATTGTAAATGCCAAAACAGCAACCACACCCCAGCCAACAACCGGAATAGGCACACAGCTAAACATATTACCAATCCAATCAAATACAGAAAGCGGAATTAAACCTGCATTGACAATGACTGCTTGTATCAAAATGATGGCAATAAACACTTTCATAAAGCCTGTATTTTCATCCAAACCCTTAAAAATACCAAATCCTTCATCTCTAACATTAAAACCATTAAACAATGCACTCCAAATAAACAACACAAAATATGCAGAAAATTTCTGTTCATTTGTTTGGAAAAATTGGTCAAAAAATGGTAATTTCAAAAATACAAAACTCACCACTGTCAACCAAATACCCATTGTCAAAATCTGCATCATCATAGATTTACTGATAATGCTTTCATCTCTTGTACGTGGTTTTTCTGTCATATAACGTTCTTTTGCTGGCTCATTC
The DNA here is from genome assembly GCA_020024395.1 of Anaerotignum sp. GTDB lineage: Bacteria > Bacillota > Clostridia > Lachnospirales > Anaerotignaceae > Anaerotignum. Next base: position 8,715 of record JAHHTV010000056.1, read on the forward strand.
CCCAACATGATAGCACCCAAACCGTCCATGACCAAAT
>JAHHTV010000057.1 GCA_020024395.1 Anaerotignum sp.
GAAGAAGCAGCCTTGCTTGCAGAATTGGAAGCTTTGGAAGCAGCAGAAAAAACAAGTGATGAGCCTGTTATCAAAACCATTCCAGAAAGCATTACTGTAAAAGATTTGGCAGAAGTGTTGGGCAAAAAAGGTGCAGATTTGGTTATGGCATTGATGAAAAAAGGAAAAATGCTCAATATCAATGCAACATTGGATTTTGAAACAGCCGCAGCAATCGCAGAAGAATATAATGTCATTTTGGAAATGGAAGAAGAAAAAGACATTATGGAAACTGTATTTGCAGAGGAAGAAGAAGACGAAAGTAAATTGAAAGAACGTCCTCCTGTTGTGGTGGTAATGGGACACGTTGACCATGGTAAAACATCTTTGCTGGATGCCATTCGTCATAGCAATGTGACAAAAGGTGAAGCAGGTGGTATTACACAGCATATTGGTGCATATACCGTGCAGATTGACGGAAAACCCATTACATTTTTGGATACACCTGGACATGAAGCGTTTACAGCAATGCGTATGAGAGGTGCACAAATTACAGATATTGCAATACTGGTGGTTGCAGCAGATGACGGCGTGATGCCACAGACAATCGAAGCAATTAACCATGCCAAAGCAGCAGGTGTGGAAATTATTGTTGCAATAAACAAAATGGATAAACCTTCTGCAAATCCTGACAGAGTGAAACAGGAATTGGTAGAATATGAATTGGTTGCAGAAGATTGGGGCGGTCAGACAATTTGTGTGCCTGTATCCGCAGCAACAAAAGATGGTATTGATTCTTTGCTTGAAATGATTATATTGGTTGCAGAAATGAAAGAATTGAAAGCAAATCCAAATAAAAAAGCAAGAGGTGCTATCATAGAAGCACAGCTTGACAAAGGTAGAGGTCCTGTGGCAACGGTATTGGTACAAAATGGTACATTGCAAGTGGGTGACCCAATTGTTGCTGGTTCTGCTTATGGTAAAATTAGAGCAATGACTGATGATAAAGGCAGACGTGTGAAAAAAGCAGGCCCTTCTACACCAGTGGAAATATTGGGGCTTTCTGAAGTGCCTTCTGCTGGGGATAGTTTCTATGTTGCGGCAAATGATAAACAAGCAAGACAGGTTGCAGAAAGTATTATTGCAAAGAAAAGAGAAAATCTCATCAAAGAAACACCACAAAAAGTTTCTTTGGACGATTTGTTCTCTCAAATTCAAAGCGGTAATATGAAAGAATTGAATATTGTCGTAAAAGCAGACGTGCAGGGTTCTGTGGAGGCAGTGCGCCAAAGTTTGGAACGTTTGTCAAATGAAGAAGTGCGTGTGCGTATTATTCATGGTGGTGTGGGTGCAATTACAGAAAGTGACGTGATGTTAGCATCTGCATCAAATGCCATTATCATTGGCTTTAATGTACGTCCAGAGCCTGTGGCAAAAGCATTTGCTGATGAAGAAAAAGTAGATGTGCGGTTGTATCGTGTTATTTATAATGCGATTGAAGATATTACAGCAGCAATGAAAGGTTTACTTGACCCTGTGTTTGAAGAAAAAGTATTGGGGCATGCAGAAGTACGTCAGTTGTTCAAAGCTTCTGGTGTGGGTACCATTGCGGGTAGCTATGTGAAAGATGGTAAATTTGTAAGAAATTGTCAGGTTCGTATCATTCGTGACGGCATTGTTGTGTATGAAGGCGATTTGGAAAGCTTGAAACGCTTCAAAGATGATGTCAAAGAAGTTGCGGCTGGTTATGAATGTGGCTTGGTATTCAAAAAATTTAACGATGTGAAAGAAGGCGACTGGATAGAAGCCTTTACAATGGTAGAAGTACCAAGATAAGTAGGTGAATATATGAAAAATAATACTAGAATTTCTCGTATCAATGATGAAATTTTTAAGGAAGTATCACAAATTATTCGTGGAGAATTAAAAGACCCTCGTGTTGGGGCGATGACAAGCGTTGTCAGAGTGGAAACAACACCAGATTTGAAATATTGCAAAATTTATGTTTCTGTGCTGGGTGATGAAGCACAAAAAGAAAGTGTTATGAAAGGCTTGAAAAATGCAAGCGGTTTTATACGCCATCAGCTTGCACAAAGAGTCAATTTGCGTTTTACACCAGAATTGACATTCAAATTAGATGAGTCCGCAGAATATGCAGTGCGTATGAACCAGTTGATGGAACAAATCGCAAAAGACCGTCAAGAAAGAGAAGTGCATGAAGATGCAGAATAATACGAAAAAAGAAATATTGGATTTGATTGCAAAGGCAAATGTGGTGCATATTGCAGGGCATACCAATCCAGACGGGGACGCCATTGGTTCCTGTCTGGCATTTGGTACGGCTTTAGAAGCGGCAGGAAAAGAAGTGACTGTGCTTTTGGAAGCATATGGCGGAAAATATGACAGTATTCCAAATAAACATTTGGTAAAAAATGCAGAAAAAAAAGCAGATTTGTTTATTGCTTTGGATTGTGGTGATGCAGAAAGATTGGGCGATGCTTACCATTGGTTTTTGAAAGCAGATGTGACAATCAATATTGACCATCATGTAAGCAATACGTATTATGGACAATATAACTTTGTCAAAGGAGATGCATCTTCTACAAGTGAATTGGTATATGAATTTTTGGAGGGAAATTATCCCATTGATAAAGATATGGCGGCAGCATTATATACAGGCTTGATTTATGATACAGGTGCATTTCGCCATTCTTCTACATCCCCACGCACAATGGAAATTGCAGCAGAATTGATGCGAAAAGATATTCCATTTACACAGATTTATAATTTATATTTTGATAACCGCAGTTTTTCAGAATTGAAAGTGATGGGTCAGGCATTTCAAAATGCGATATTGTATTTTGACGGCAAAGTGATTTTGGCAAGTATTACAAATGCAGAAATTGCTGCTTGTAACGGCAATCATAAAGAGTTGGATGCCATTATCAATTATCTGAAAGGTGTGGATGGTGTTTGTGTGGCTTGTTTTTTATATGAAAAAGCAGAAAACATCACAAAAGCAAGTTTTCGTGGTGCAGATGGATATGATGTGTGTGCATTGGCACAAACATTCGGCGGTGGTGGGCATATCAAAGCTGCAGGCTGCACCATAGAACAAAATATGGCAAAAGCAAAACAGATGGTTTTGGACGCTTTGCAAAATATGATGTGAGGAGGGATTGCTTTTGGATGGTATTTTGAATATCCGAAAAGAAAAAGGATTTACTTCTCATGATGTGGTAGCGATTGTCAGAAAAATATTGCAGACAAAAAAAGTAGGACATACAGGGACATTAGACCCTGATGCTGAAGGAGTATTGCCGATTTGTGTGGGAAAAGCGACAAAGCTGTCTGATATCATTATGCAAGGAAAAAAACAATATCTTGCAGTGGTGCGATTGGGGATTGCGACAACGACAGAAGATGCCAGTGGAGATGTGTTGGAAGAAAAAGAAGTGGTGTTTGATGAAAATAATATAGAAAATACTGTAAAGCAGTTTGTAGGAGAAATCAAACAAATTCCGCCGATGTACTCTGCCATAAAAGTCAATGGAAAAATGAATTGGCAAGAGAAGGAAAAGAAATTGAACGAAAAGCAAGAATTGTGATGATATACAATATAAAAATCACAAAATTTTTACCCCCTGACCGTTTTGAAACGGTGGTGGATTGCACAAAAGGCACATATATTCGGACATTGTGCAGTGACATTGGCAAAATGCTGGGTTGTGGGGCACATATGGAAAGCCTTTTGCGTACAGAAACAAGCGGCTTTACATTGGAAAATGCCATCACATTGGATACTTTGAAACAAATGGCTGAAAATGGACAAGTAGAAAAGGCATTGCTTTCTATGACAGAAGCTTTGAGTATCTATCCAAAAGCAATCGTTTCTGAAAAATGGAAAAAAATGTTATACAATGGTGGTAAAATATATGAACACGCCTATCAATGCCCACAACATCTGCAAGTGGGGGATACGGTGACAGTGTTTGACAGTAACAAAAATTTGGTTGGATTATATGAAGTACAAAAAGAAAAAGAGCTTTTGCTTAAACCACTGAAAATGTTGATTTGAAGGAGTTTGAAAATGGAACATATTACAGACGGCCATGTAGACCGATGCAGACCAACCGCAATCACACTGGGAAACTTTGATGGGCTGCATTTGGGACATCGTGCGTTAATCAATTTGACAAAAGAATTTGCGGCGGAAGAAAATCTGGAAAGTGTTGTGTTTTCTTTTGCTCCGCATCCGATGTTGGTGTTCAAAAGAAAAGAAGATTTTGCTTTGATTATGGCACCAGATGAAAAAAAATTTGCTTTGGAAAAAATGGGCGTAGATACTTATATTGAATATCCTTTTGATGAAGTGTTTGCTTCTATGTCAGCAGAAGATTTTGCATTGAAATTGCTTTTTGAAAGAATGCAATGTAAAGTGTTGATTGTGGGAGAAAATTACCATTTTGGCAGCAATCGTTCTGGGGATTATAAAATGTTGAAGCGTTTTGGAGAAAAGCATGGCGTAAAAGTGATTGCTGTGCCTTCTGTGTTGTATGAAAATGAACGTATCAGTAGTTCTCGTATTCGCAAATGTTTGCAAGAATTGGAATTGGAAACGGCAAATTGTATGTTGACAGAGCCATATTTTATATTGGGGAAAGTCAAAGAAGGAAAACAACTGGGCAGAACGATTGGTTTTCCAACAGTGAATATGGATGCACACCCTTTGAAATTGTTTCCACCCAATGGGGTATATGCAACAAAAACAAAATACAAAGGAAAATATTATTATGGTGTGACAAATATTGGAAAAAATCCGACGGTCAATGGCACACAAAAAATTGTGGAAACATATTTATTTGATTTCCATGAAACCATATATGGAGAGGAATTACAAGTGTTCTTTTATGCATTTTTGAGAGGGGAAAAGAAATTTTCTGATATTACAGAATTGCAATCACAAATTGCAAAAAATACAGAACAAGCAAAGGCATATTTTGCATCAGAAGCATATGCACACTGGAAAAATGCAGATGAATAAAAAAGAATTGAAGGGATAGGATATGGAACAAAAGAAAAGAATGCAAGCACATTTGCTATTGCTTTTGACAGCGATTATTTGGGGCAGTGCGTTTGTATTTCAAAAATTGGCAACAGAAGAATTGTCATCATGGTTTATTACAGCAGGAAGATTTTCTGTTGCAGCGGTGTTGCTTTGGGTCATTACATTCAAAAAATGGGGTAGACTGGACAAGGGATATTTACTTGGTGGTATGATTACAGGCGCTACAATGGGGCTTGGTACCGCAGTGCAAACGGTTGGTTTGACATTGGGTACATCACCAGGGAAAAGTGCATTTTTGACAGCAGTATATTGCGTCATTGTACCGTTTTTTTATTGGTTTGTTTCCAAAGAAAAACCACAGAAAAATCATGTGTTTGCAGCAGTGCTTTGTTTGATTGGCATTGGCTTGATTTCATTGACAGGTGATATGGGCATGACAAAAGGAGATATGCTGACATTGGTTGGTGGTGTGATTTATGCCTGCGACTTGACAGCGATTGCTTGGTTTTCAAAGGGTCGTGACCCTATGCTTTTGACAACCATGCAAATTACATTTTCGGCTGTGATTGGCTGGATTGGTACATTGGCAACAGGCGGCTTACCAGTATCTATTTCTTTGGGGGCTGCCGGCAATGTGTTATACTTGGCATTGTTTTCAACGGCGTTGTGTTTGTTCTTACAGGCGTATGGTTTAAAATATACAGATGCGGCTGTTGGTACAATATTGCTGAGCTTGGAGTCCGTGTTTGGGGTAATATTTTCGGTGCTGCTGTATCATGAGGAAGTTACATTGCGTATGACGGCAGGTTTTGTTGTGGTGTTTGTGGCAGTGCTTTTGTCACAATTTCGGTTTGGTGAAAACAAAAAGGCAATCACATAAAACAAAATTTGCCCAAAACAAAAAGAATACAAAAGAAATCTACACTTCTGACTTGCAATGCTTGTGGGAGTGTGATACAATAAAACCGCTGTAAAACCAAGACTCAGTCAAAGGACACTCCGACCTTAACTTAGTCTTTGGGGTTTGCAAAAAGACAATATATATATTTTTAAGGAGGCTATACAAATGGCAGTTATTAACAAACAGGAAATTATCGCAAAATATGGTAGAACACCTAACGATACAGGTTCTCCAGAAGTACAGATTGCTTTGTTGACAGCAAGAATTACAATGTTGACAGACCACCTCAAAACCCACAAAAAAGACCACCACTCCAGAAGAGGTCTGTTGAAAATGGTAGGTCAAAGAAGAGGTTTGTTGAACTACTTGAAAGATATGGATATTGAAAGATATCGTACAATCATTGCCCAACTGGGTCTGAGAAAATAAGAAACAGTAAAAAAATTGAGAAAAGAGAGGGCAAATCCTCTCTTTTCTTCTATGAATAACAAACAAAAATACAAAAAAGAAGTATGCACTATAGATGTCCAATTTTGTCCATAAATTTGATTATGGTTGAAATTGAATATCTATGGTGCAAAAAAGAGTTGAAAAAGGAGATTGATTTATGTTTAGAACCTATTCTATGGATTTGGCAGGCAGAACACTGACCGCAGAAATTGGCAGAGTGGCAGAACAGGCAAATGGTGCTGTGTTGCTGCGTTATGGCGAAACAACGGTTTTGGTGACTGCAACTGCTTCTGATAAACCCAGAGATGGCATTGACTTTTTCCCATTGAGCATTGATTATGAAGAAAGATTATACTCTGTTGGGAAAATACCCGGCGGTTTTATCAAAAGAGAAGGCAGACCTTCTGAAAAAGCAATTTTGACAGCAAGATGTATTGACAGACCATTGCGTCCTTTGTTTCCAAAGGATTACAGAAATGATGTGGCGATTGTGGCAACTGTGATGTCTGTTGACCAAGATTGTGCGCCAGAAGTGGTGGCTATGATTGGTGCGTCTTTGGCGTTGAATATTTCTGATATTCCTTTTACAGACCCTGTTTCTTCTGTGAATATTGGGTATTGTGATGGGCAGTTGGTGGTAAATCCAACAGCAGAACAAAGAGAAATTTCAAGATTGACATTGACTGTTTCTTCGAAAGAAGACAAAGTGATGATGATTGAAGCAGGGGCAGATGAAATTCCAGATGCTTTGATGATGGAAGCAATACACTTGGCATTTGATACAAACTTGGAAGTGGTAAAATTTATTCAGGAAATTACAGAAAAAGAAGGTAAAGAAAAAGCACCTTATACAGAACATGTAATTCCAGAAGATGCTTACAAAATGGTAACAGAATATATTACAGATGCAAGAATGGAAGAAGCTGTTTTTGCGGAATTGAAACAAGATAGAGATGCACAAATCAAAGTGATTACAGAAGAAGTTTTGGAAAAATTGACAGAGGCTTTGACAGAAATTTCTGAAGAAGATACTGATATTCCGACTTTGGTGGATGAAATTATTTATAAATTTGAAAAAATGACTGTACGCAGAATGATTTTGAGAGAACACAAACGTCCAGATGGCCGTGGTATGGAAGAAATTAGAACATTGTCTGCGGAAGTGGATGTATTGCCTCGTGTGCATGGTTCTGCGTTGTTCTCCAGAGGACAAACACAGGCTTTAACAGTAACAACACTGGGGGCAATTAGCGAAGGACAAAAATTGGATGGTTTAGACCCAGCAGAAACAGGAAAAAGATATATTCATCATTATAATTTCCCAGGGTTTTCTGTTGGGGAAGCAAAAACATCAAGAGGGCCAGGTAGACGTGAAATTGGGCATGGGGCATTGGGAGAAAAAGCGTTGTTGCCTGTGATTCCAAGTGAAGAAGAATTCCCCTACTCGATTCGTTTGGTATCTGATATTTTGAGCTCTAATGGTTCTACTTCTCAGGCATCTATTTGTGGTTCTACATTGTCATTGATGGCAGCAGGTGTGCCAATTAAACGCCCAGTTGCAGGGATTTCTGTTGGTTTGGTAACAGGAGATACAGATGATGATTTTGTAGAAATGACAGATATTCAAGGTTTGGAAGATTTCTTTGGTGATATGGACTTTAAGGTTGCAGGTACTTCTGAAGGGATTACTGCGATTCAAATGGATATGAAAATCAAAGGTTTGACATTTGAAATGATTGAACAGGCGTTTGCACAAACAGGCAGAGCAAGAGAATATATTTTGAATGAAGTGATGCTAAAAGCGATTGCAGAGCCTAGAAAAGAATTGTCTAAATATGCACCAAAAATTGCTACAATGCAAATTGATGTAGATAAAATTGCAGAAGTGATTGGTACAAGAGGAAAAGTTATCAAAAAGATTATTGAAGAAACAAATTGTGAAATTGACACAGAAGATGATGGCAAAATATTTATCAAAGGTACTGATCCCGCAGATATGCAAAGAGCTGTGGACATGATTACTGCAATCGTAAGCGAACCAGAACCTGGAACTGTTTACAAAGGAACTGTAACCAGATTGATGGCATTTGGTGCGTTTGTGGAAATTGCACCTGGTAAAGAAGGTTTGGTTCATATATCCAAAATGGCAAGCAAAAGAGTTGCAAAAGTAGAAGATGTGGTTGCTGTGGGTGATGAAGTGACTGTAAAATTGATGGAAGTGGACAAACAGGGCAGATTGAATTTCTCAATGAAAGATGCTTTGCCACAAGAAGAACAAAAAGAAACAGAAGCATAATTGGTATAATCAAAATG
>JAHHTV010000058.1 GCA_020024395.1 Anaerotignum sp.
GCGTCACATTTCGTGGTGTCATGCCCGATGTACCTATGGCAGCATGGATTTTAGAAAATATTCATGGATTGCCCACAACAATATTTGTAGACAAAAATGGGCATATTTTGGATACCAAAATCGAACAAAAACAAACCGCTGACTATTATATGGAACAAACAGAAACCATATTAGCTGATTTATAAACATACAAAAACCCCCTTTTAAAATGGGGGGTTTTCTTTATTTTTTATAAATTCTTACTTTTTCAATGCGGTTTTTCTCCATACGTTCGACTTTGAAAAGCAAATGTTCTATTTCTATTTTTTCGCCGCCTTTTGGTATTTGTTCCAATAGCATCAAAATATAACCTGCAATCGTGTCTACTTCATTGCTTTCCAATGCACAGCCAACCATTTCGTTCACATCTTCCAATCTTGTGCTGCCATCTACCAAATATTCATTTTCTTTCACAATTTTAATTTCTTCTTCCTGCTCGTCAAATTCGTCTTCGATTTCTCCCACAATTTCTTCCACCATATCTTCCACAGTCACAATACCAGATGTACCACCATATTCATCTAATACCACCGCAAGCCCCAAACGGTTGTCACGCATTTGTGCAAACAATCCTGCCAATGGTTTGTTTTCGTATGTGAAAAAAGGTTCTCTCATAAATTTTGTTGGACAAAATACTTCTTCATTTGCCAAAAATACATCTTTGACATACAACACACCCACAATATGGTCTAAATCTTCTTCATATACAGGCACTCTGGAAAATCCTTCTTCTCTTATCACTTTTACAAATTCTTCATATGTTGCATCTGTTTTGATTGCCAAAATGTTGCGTCTTTGTGTCATAACATCTTTTGCTTTGGAACCACCAAAATGAAATACGTTGTGTATCATATTTCTTTCTTCTTGTTCCAAAACACCTTCTTCATGACTCACATTCAGTATGGTTTCCAATTCTGCTTTTGTAATTAGTGGTGCTTTTTCACCATGTTTGCAACCTGCAATTTTTGCAAAAACACCTGTCACCACATTCAATATCCATACCACTGGCGTAAAAAGCCATTGGAAAAATGATATGATATTCACAACCAAAAGTGCCACTTTTTCTGCTTTTTGTGTGGCAATGGTTTTTGGTGTAATTTCACCAAATATCAATATAATTACTGTAATCACAGCCGTTGCCACACCTGCACCACTGCCCGTATCACCATGAAAAATCTGTATCGCCAATGCAGTTGTCAATGCAGATGCACCATTGTTTACCAAATTGTTTCCAACCAATATAGAACTGAGCAAACGGTTCGGGTCATCTAACAATCGTTGTATTTTTTCTGCATTTTTGACATTTTCGTCCACCATACGACGCAATCGAATTTTGCTTAATGAAGTCAAAGCCGTTTCCGATGCGGAAAAAAATGCAGAACCAAATATCAACAAAATCAATATGCCAATTAACATCGAACTACTAACGCTCCTTTCCCTTACCTGCTGTTTTGCTGACGATTTTTCTCTATTTCTTCTGCCAACTCACTCAGCACTAACCAACGTTCCATTTTTTGTTCCAACAATGCTGTTGTTTCCGCTTTTTGTTCCGTCAATTCTTGCAACTTCATATAATCTGTAGTACATTCTGCCATTTGTTTTTCCAATATATCTATTTTATTTTCCATCTCCTCTATCTCATCACCAATACTGTCATATTCTCTTTGGTCTTTGTATGTCATTTTCATCAATTTGCGTGGTTCTTTTTTCTCTGCAACAACAGTTTCTTTTTTGGGTGTGGTTGTTGTTTGTGGCACAAACTGTTTTTCCCAAGCTTGCCGATAATCTGTATAACCGCCTTCAAACTGTTTGATATTGCCATCTCCCAAAAATGCAAATATTCTGCCAACTGTTTTATCCAAGAAATAGCGGTCATGAGAAACCGTTATCACAGCCCCTTGAAAATGCTCCAAATATTCTTCTAATATCATCAATGTTTCAATGTCCAAATCATTTGTCGGTTCGTCCAAAAACAATATATTAGGTGCTTCCATCAACACTTTTGCCAAATACAATCTGCGTTTTTCTCCACCTGAAAGCATAGAAATGGGACCTCTTTGCATGGAAACAGGAAACAAGAATTTTTCCAACAGCTGAGATGCAGATATTTTTCCTTCTGCGGTCTGCACATATTCCGCTGTATCTTTGATGTACGCCAATACTTGTTGTGTTTCGTCCCACTGTTCATTCTCCTGTGCAAATACAGCAATTTTTACCGTTTCACCTATTTCCACACTACCGCTATCTGGTTGTAACTGCCCTGTCATCATTTTCAATAGCGTTGTTTTCCCACAACCATTTTGCCCTGTAATGCCAATACGGTCATTTCGCAATATAATATAGCTAAAATCTTTGATACAAACTTTTTCATCAAACGATTTACAAACATGTTTCAATTCAATCGTTTTTTTGCCCAAACGACTGCCCACAGAATACAATTCCACATTTTGTTTTTCTTCTGGAGCCTGCTTAGATGAAATTTCTTCAAAACGGTCTAATCTTGCCTTTTGTTTTGTGGTGCGTGCTTTTGCTCCTCTGCGTACCCATTCCAATTCATTTCTGAGAAAATTCTGACGTTTGCGTTCTTCTGCTGCCAATCGTTCTTCACGTTCTGCCTTCATTTCCAAATATTTTGTAAAATTGGCTTGATATGCATAAATTTTGCCTTTTTCCAATTCCAACATACGATTTGCCACACGGTCTAAGAAATAACGGTCATGTGTTACCATCAACAATGCTTTAGAATATTTACTCAAATGTTTTTCCAACCATTCTACCGTTTCATTATCAATGTGGTTTGTTGGTTCGTCCAATATCAATAAATCCACAGGGGCAATCAATGCTGCTGCCAATGCCACACGTTTTCTTTGTCCGCCAGAAAGTGTTTCCACCATTTGTGAAAAATCCGTAATGCCTAATTTTGTCAATATATTTTTTGCTTCACTTTCTAAAGACCAAGCCTCTGCTTTGTCCATACGTTCCGAAATTTCTGCCACTTTTTTTGTCAATGCCATATCTTGTGGATTTTGTTCCAATGCTTTCAATGTGGTTTCATACTCCCGCACCAATGTCATCACAGGATTATCCCCACAAAATATGTGTTCCAATACGGTTGTACCTGCTGCAAATACTGGTGATTGTGACAAATAGCCAATTTTCATACCATTCATTGTCACAATATCGCCACTGTCTGCTTGTCCAACCCCTGCAACAATTTTCAACAATGTGGATTTTCCTGTACCATTGACACCCACAACACCAATTTTATCTCCTTCATGTATACTAAATGAAATATCGTCAAATATCACTCTTGTTCCATAACTTTTACGGATATGTTCCGCCGTTAGCAATACCATATTCTTTTTCTCATTCCTCTCACAATGTTGTTTGCTTGTAGCACATTATACCATATTCCCACCTTATTGTAAAAAAACAACGCAAAAAATACAGATTTTATCCATATTTTCTGCGTTATATTGATGTTATGTTATATTTTTTAGTTTTCTATATTGTTTTTTTCCTTTTTCTGACGATACACATATAACACCACAGACGCCACAATCAACACCGCAGACAACGCCTGTGAAACTGGTACAGAACCTATCAAAAGCTGGTCAGTACGCAGTCCTTCAATCCAAACACGTCCCAATGCATAACCAAAAAAGTAAACTGCAAATATCTGCCCATGGAATTTTTTATGTTTTCGCAACAACAACAATATCACCAAAACACCCAAACTCCACAAAGATTCATACAAAAATGTGGGGTGTACTTGTATATATTCCACACCATTGGCAACCACTGTATTTTGCAAAATATCTGGTGTCAAATAATTGGTTTGCACTTGTGAAATCTGGTATCGCATTGCAAAAAAATTATCTGTATATCCACCAAATGCCTCACGATTGAAAAAATTCCCCCATCGTCCCAATGCCTGCCCAAATATCAATGAAGGGGCAATGGTATCTGCCATTTGCCAAAAAGACAATTTTTTCACTTTGCAAAACACAATTCCTGTCAATATGCCTGCAATAATACCACCATATATCGCCAGCCCGCCTTCTCTGATAGCAAATATTTGAGATGGGTTTTTGCTGAAATATTCCCAAGAAAACAAAACATAATAAAGCCTTGCACCGATGATAATAAACACCAATGCCCAAAGCATAAAATCCAAATAATTTTCTGGATTTTGTCCTGTGCGTTTTGCCTCTTTCATGGCAAACAACACACCCAATATCACACCTGTACCAATCAATATACCATACCAATAAATATTAAAATGAAATATTTGAAATGCAACACGGCTCAAATGTTCAATTTCAATACCCATATGTGGAAACCAAATTTCAGGCATCAAATATCCCTTCTTTCTATCTATTTTATTATAGATAGAACCATTTTATATGCCGCAGGCATATTTTGCAACAGTTTTTCTACATCTGTTTTGTGCAAATCTTTGGACATTCGAAACCAATCGCTCAAATCCGCATGATACTGACAAATTTCTGCTTGTGTCATACACAAATCAGAAACCGATTGAAATGTACGCAATATTTGGCCAATATATTTTTTGCGTATTCGTTCAAAATCATTGTCTGCAATGCCATTTTGTTTCATATCTTTTATTCGATTTTGTAATGCTTCTTTGACAGCATCGCCATATTTTCCACTACCAAAAAACGCACAAAATGCATATCCTCTGCCTGTAGCATAGCGACTACCCAAAGGCATATCTAACCATTGTTTTTGGTATGCCTGTTCATAAAACAAACTGCTTTCCCCTGCCCAAATATCCAACAATATTTCAAAAGCAATTTTTTGCCGCAAGTCAAACGTTTCTTCTATCGGCAAAGGCAATCCTATTTGAAATAAGGGACGCTGCAAGTGCATATCTTGTACCGCACACAGTTTCACATTTTCATTTTCTGCATTTTGCCATTGTATGACACCTATTTCTTTTTTTGGCTGCATTTGTTCTGCCACTGCCATAATTTTTCTTGGTTGTATATTGCCACTGCATACCAAACAGAATTTCTGTGGCAAATAAGCCGCTTCATACACCATTTTCAAGTCTGCCGCTGTGGTTTGTCTGACGCTTTTTTGTGTGCCTGCAATGGGTGTGTGTATGGGGTGGTCAGGATACATTTGTTCCATCATTTGATAATACACCGCCCAACTTGGGTCATCATCATACATAGAAATTTCACTGCATATGATTTCTTTTTCTCGTTCTACATCTTTTTCCGTAAAAACAGGGTGTTGCACAAAATCCAACAACAATTTCAAATTCTCATCAAATCGTTCTCGGCACACAAAATAATATACGGTTTTTTCACCATCTGTAAATGCATTTGCTGAAGCACCTTGTTTGCCAAACTGTACAAATGCATCTCCCCATTTTTGTTGAAACAATTTATGTTCTATAAAATGTGCAATGCCTTTTGGAAATGTCACTGTATTTTGTTCTGTTTTCAAACCTGTTGCATTTGCACCAAATGGCACAATAAGCATTGCCATTTTCTCACCAAATTGTCTTTTGGGATAAAAAATACACTCCATACCCCAAGATGTTTTTTCTCTTATCACACTATCTCCTGCTGCATATTTTGAAAAACTCATGTTTGCTCCTCCTGTCCAGACAACACATAAATGGCTTGACAAACCAGTTGTTCTGCCATATATTGTATCTCTTTTTGTGTCACAGATTGCAACACCTCCACAGCATCTTCCACAGAAAATGCTTTTTCAAAAATACATTGCTCTGCTGTAAAATTCAACATCGACCAAGCATGGTCAGCAAAATTTTCATATTTTTGACAAAGCATTGTTTTTGCCTGTTGCAATAAATTTTGTTCCACGCCATTTTGTGCCACTTCTTTTATCATATGCAATATTTCTTTTATCGTATGTTTTACTTGTTTTGGAGAAACACCCGTTTCCACAAATGCCATACCTGTCACAGTATCACATCGCATAGAAATATCATAACAAAGCCCTTGTTCTTCTCGAATTTGTCTAAAAAACAATGCATTTGCACTTCCACCCAACACCTCACACAACACTTGCAAACAATATAAATTTTTCTGTTTTTCAGGCAATACAAATCCCATCGCCACTCTTGCTTGTGTCATTTGTTTTTGTTCCTGTTTTTGTTTTGTTTTGGTTGGTATAATTTCATTTTCTGGATACTGCCAAATTTCTGCTCTTTCTATTTGCAACATTTTTTTCCATTTTTTCAATATCTGTCTGCCTTCACTATCTCCACAAAAGAATAGATACAACGCCCCATGTTGTTGTATAGACATAAACAGTTTTATCAATGTTTCTGTTTTGATATTGTCCAAATCCTCTAAATAACCATCCGCACAAACACCAGCACCATGATTTTCTGCTGTCAATGCCAAACAACGTTTTGCTGCAAATGCTCGCTTGTTATCTTCTGCCGCTTCTAATCGTTGTTTGACAATCTCTTTGCATCGTTTGACGGTATCTTCTGGAAATAACCCTTTTTCCATTTTCGGATTTTGCATCAACGCACATAAAAAAGATAATGCCTCTTGTTCCGAAACGTGTTTGAGTACCTCCAAAGAATAAGAAAGCCAAACTTCTGCACCTTTTTTGACCAAATGAATATCCCACAATGCCCCATACATTTCTTCTGCGGCAATCGCAAGTTTTGTTACAGTGGGATATTGCTTTGTACCATTTTTCAAAACTTCTGCCAAAACAGCAAGTCCTGTGGCGTTCTCTCTTTTGAGTGGCACACGATATAGCCCCAAATAGGCATTTGTTTTCATCTTTTCGCCTTCCACATAAAACATACGGCAATGTTTTTCCGTATTCTTCATCTATTCCACCTCCATCGGCTTTTGGTTAGTATTTCCCAAAACAATCAAAATCATGCCAATACTTTGACTGTTTTTCCTTTTTTTGTTATCATAAAACAAAAAGGAGTGTTTTATTTGATACCGCAGTGGAAACAAATCATTGGCACAAAAGAAAATTCAGAGAACGAATATGTGTTTTTTTCAGAACATCATTTATTAAAACCTCATGTAGAATGGAAAGATATTTCTCTGGAAGCAAAAGTCATATTACAACAACGCCATAACACATTATTAGAAATGGCAAAAAAAGAGGCTTTTGAGTATTTATCCCCTGAAAATGGTATCTGTTCTACATCATCAGAAAATGAGTATTTTCCTTGTTATGAAGAAATGACAGGGGAATGGTTTATTTCTGCTGAATATTATAGCTATTATTCTGGTGATGGGTCTTGGTGGCTCAAAAAAGAACAACCAGCATATAACATTTCCATTACACTTACATTTGTTGGCACACACCCAAACACAAAAGACTATTTGTCTTTGGATATTTGGTTCGTTTGTGATACACCTAATGGGGCATTTGAAATCTATGGACTTGACCAAAGTTGTTAAATCAAAAAAGAGTATACGGCAAAGTATACTCTTTTTTTATATTATTTTTGCATATCCAAAATCATTTTTTCTGCAATTTCTTCTAGTGATGCCTCTCTTGATAACCCCATATCATCAGGATAAAAAATATAATCTGTTACAGGTAACGCTGTACACACTCCCAAAAAATCTAATTGCCAATCCATCACCGCTTCCTCTTGCTCCAAAATATGTACCACCATTTCTTTGACTTCTTCTGGCAACAATATTCTCTTTTTTGGTTTTTCAAACAATGCCTCTTTTGCCACTGTTTCCAGTGATGTTGCTGCCCAATAATGGTCAAATTCTATCACTTGCAAATCCGCTTTGCCTGTCAAACGTTGCAATTCTTTTTCTATATCTTCCAATTTTTTGTTTCCTTCTATCTCCTGTTCCTCCATCAACGATGCCGCTTTTTCAATCAAATCCATCACTTTTGGTAATTTTTCCATATCTATTTTGGGATATTCCATAGTAACCTCCTGTTTTTTACATACCTAATCTTTTTCTTATAACACTATCTGTAATCGTATATTTTTGTTCTATTGGTAATTGTTTTTGTTGTAATTTTCCAGCTTTTCTTTGTGTATTCCATTTTTTTACAAATGGTGTCATATTTTCAATTTTGACAATACCGTTTTTCAAAAAATGCTGCATAGCTTCTCCTTTTAACCCCATTTGTATTGCCGCACGCCCAATTGGGTCGCCATTGATATTTCTATCTGGGTCCCATTGGCAATATACCACCGTTTCAGAAAACGCTTTTTCCCATTGTTTGCCATCCAAAGCCTCCACTTTTGGAGAAGTCAATACTGCTTGTTTCAAAAAGTCATCAAACACCATTCTGTCAATATCCAAAGCCAATATATACTCTTGATTTTTTTTTGTTCCCCAACCAGAACGATGCATCATCCACAAAAATGATGGTTTTATCCATGTCATACGATTGACATTATAACTTTCGCCAAATGTTTGCAATGCCAATGCTTCTTTTGCAATTTGTTCATGATATGCTTGATATACACGAATGGTCTTTTTATCATATTTTGCATATACTTCTCTTTCATACTGCATACCATATCCCCCCTTTGC
>JAHHTV010000059.1 GCA_020024395.1 Anaerotignum sp.
ATATATCCAAACCATACATTTGAACAGCATTTCCATAAAAAATACCATGGTATTTTCCATGGTATTTTTCTATTATCTTAATGTGTAATTGTTCATCACTTGTATAATCCCATCACCAATTGCTTTTGCAATTTGGTCTTGTATTGCAGGATTAGAAATTTTCAAAGCGTCCCCTGCATTTGTCAAGAAGCATACTTCTATCAATATTGCAGGCACTTTTGTAGAATTTAATATCAAAATATCTGTTCTTTCTTTCAAACCTCTATCACTTGAACTCACTGCTGTATGTACATAACCTTGCAATACCTGTGCTGCCTGTATACTGGTCAATTTTCCTGGCACTTCATTGCTATGTGGTGCATATAATGTTTCTGTACCATTTGCTGATGCTGGCCCTGAATTCATATGAATAGAAACCATAAAATCTGAAATCTCATTTGCAGTTTTTGCACGGCTTGGATTATCTGGATATACATCTGTATTTCTTGTCATATACACCTTAATATCAGAATTGGCTTTCAAATATTGCTCTACCTTCAAAGCCATTGTCAATGCCACATTTTTTTCAATCAAACCATTTCCGCTTGTGCCTGGGTCTTTTGCTCCATGTCCAGCGTCCAAAAGTAACACTCTGTTATATACTTCTTTTGGATTTTTTGCTGTAATTTCATAAAAAGCACCTGCATCTCTTACCGTATATGCATTTATCATATTTTGATTAAACCGAATGACTGTTTGATTGCCTTTTTGCGATACTTGTAGCGATTTCACTTTTGCCGTATCCACATTTAATGCACCATATCCATAAATATCTTTATAATCACCTGGCAAAACCAATTCATAATATTTTTCTAAATATGCATCATTATGTTGTATGCGATTGACATCCATATCACGCACTTTTTCCAAACGCAATGTATTGGTATTGTTATCATAATACATATGACTTAACGTTGATTTTTCTACAAAAATCGTCAATTTATCATTTTCTTCTTTCCATGTCATAATCGCAGTGCCTTCTGCCTCTACACTGACACGGAATGTAGTACCATCTACCCAACTTGTTTTCACAGAATTTACATATCGCAAACCACTTGCGTTGATTTGCTCTTGTATTCCTTCTGCCAACACCATCGGCATATCCACAACCACTTTATTTGGATTTTGTGATGTTGTCACTTTTGCCCCACTTTTTCCATCTGTACGAATGATAACACTATCCACATTACCATTGTTCACAGCAGTCACATCTTTGACTGTCACTTGTGTAAATTTTATAGAAATCTGTGTTTTATCTATATTTTCTTGTATAGTATATTCTTTTTTTCCTGTCAAATCAAATACAATGCGTGTATATGTTGTACCATCATCCGCTTTATGCTCCCCTGTACGAATTGCTGCAACAAAAGGGCTATTGGTATTTGTCATATTTTCTGCCACACCATTTGCTGCACCATATACATCTAATACAATTTTATTATCTTCCATAACCACTTGTTGATATTTTGTAAAACTACCCACAGTATTGATTGCAAATTCCTGTGTATCCAATCTTGATGCAGGCATTTTAATATTGTTTATGGTTGCGGTTTGTGTTTGTGCTTGTGGTGGCGTATTTGGTTGTATATTTTCTGGTTTTGGTTTATGTTCTTCATCTTGATTTGTATTGTTGTTTTGTGCCATTTCACCAATATATACTGTTCTTGCAGCATCGTCCCATTTCAAATTGATATCCAACGCTTGTGCCAATGCACGCACAGGCAGCACGGTTCTATCATTGATAATCATAGGTGCAACATCCATGGTGAACTCTTTACCATTTGTATATCCTTTTGTATTGCCAATTTCAAATACAACTGTATGGGTATCTGTCACAACATATACTTGTCTTGCTGCTTCATTCCAAGTCACCTGTCCGCCCAATTTCTGGCAAATACCACGCATTGGCAACATCGTTCTGCCATCAATACTGACAACAGGTAAATTGGGGTCAACAAATTTTTGCCCATCAATCATAATCGAAATTTCTTTCGCATTATATGCATGATGTTTTCCACCATAAAATAAATCCATATTGACATTGGCAGCAAATGCTGTTGCTGTTTGCAACAATCCAACTGCCACAGTTGTCACAATCAAACGTTTTGTCCAATGTTTCATTTTGTACGCTCCTCATTTTGTATATTATCGGCTTTTGCCGTATGATATGCTATTTTGATATCGTATCACTAATCAGTATATCAAATTTTGTCGTATTGAAAAGAGAAAAGTTCCAAAATTACAAAAATTTTATGAAAAAAATACTATCATACAAAAACCGATATGATTTTTACATCATATCGGTTTTCATCATGCTTACTATAGAAATCATTATTTATCCTTGTATAAGATACCCTTTCACAGGAAAATCTGGTTCTGCCAATATCCAAATCGTATGGCATATTTTACATTTGTAATGCTTTTCAAATTCATTTTCCTTTATTTCTTCAAAAATCCCATTTTGCACTATACTCTCCATTATCTTTTTTGTAGAGGCATAATGCGAATAACCACCAAAACCATCTATTTGTACCATTTGCTTGCATTGTTCACATTTCATTTTTTATTCTGTTTCCTCATTGCCTTGTGCATAAACGTGAAATCGTTTCAATTTTTCATACACTTTGCCATGAATACTGTTTTTTGGATATTCGCCTTTTGCATTGCGTTTGCCTGCGGGTTTTCCTGTCAAAAGTGAAATTCCCTCATCAATGGATTGTATCGGATAAATATGAAACATACCATCTTTCACTGCATCCACAACTTCTTGTTTTAATACCAAGTCTTTGACATTTGACACTGGTATCAAAACGCCTTGTTTGCCTGTCAATCCTCTTTTTTTACATAAATCAAAGAAACCTTCAATTTTGTATGTGACACCACCGATTGCCTGTATTTCGCCTTTTTGGTTCACAGAACCAGTGACTGCCAAATCTTGTCTTATAGGGATTTCTGCCAATGATGACAAAATGCAATACAATTCTGTACTAGAAGCACTGTCCCCATCAATCCCATTGTAATTTTGTTCAAAGCAAACACGGCAAGACAATGACAATGGGAATTTTTGTGCATATGTCTGTCCCAAATACCCTGTGATAATTTGTACACCTTTATCATGTGTCTGTCCACTCAGTCTTGCTTCTTTTTCAATATTGACAATACCAGACTCCCCTACATATGTGGTTGCGGTAATGCGGGTTGGATTACCAAATGTATAATCTCCCATATCCAGCACAGCCAGCCCATTGATTTGTCCAATCTCTTTGCCATCTGTATCAATCATAATGACATTTTCGTCCAACATTTCATTGAGTTTTTCTTCATATAACTGCAATCGTTGTTCTTTTTCTGTGATTGCTTTTTGTACATATTCTCCTGTCACCAAATCCGCATTATCCAATTTTGCCCAAGTTGCTGCCTCCCCCAGTATTTCTGCCAAATGATTAAATCTTGTAGAAATTTTGTCTTGTCGTTCTGCTTTTCGTGAAGCATATTCAATCACTGCACACACTGCACTGACATCAAAATCGGCCGTTTGTTCTCTTTCTGAAAAACCTCTGACAAACTGTGCAACTTTCTGCATATTTTCAGCTGTTCTAGGCATTTCATAATCAAAATCAGCTTTTATTTTAAAAAACTTGTCAAATTCCTCATCATACTCGCTCAACATTTCATAATAATATGCACTGCCTATCATAATCACTTTGACATTGGAAGGAATTGGTTCTGGTTTTAATGTAGGTGCTACCACAGTGCCAAGCTGCTCTCTCACAGCTTCCATATTGATTTCTTTTGTTTTCATCACACGCCGTAAACCTTCCCAAGCCTGCGGATAAGACAATATATCTTGTGCTTGTATAATCAAATACCCACCATTTGCCTTATGCAATAATCCGCCTTTGATTTTCATAAAATCTGTTGTCAAATTACCAAATTCGTTATCATATTCCACTTCACCAATCAAGTTATAATATGTTGGGTGATATGTGACAACAACCGGTGCCCCTTTGCTTTCGCTGTGGTCTACAATCAAATTCACTTTATATTTTTGTGTCACATCTTCCGGTTGTTTTTTGGATAACATCGGCAACAATGCAGAAAGACTTTCTTCTCCATCATCTTCTTCATCAAAAAAATCACTGATATTATCCAATATATCTTCTTGTACTGCATTTAAGTAAGTAACCACTTTTTCATATGCTTTATATTTTTCTTGCACCGCACTGATATGATGCCCAATGGCAAACATACCTACTTTATAATCCAGTTTTTCTACACAGTGTTTGGACTCTCTTTCCAATTCCCGAATTTCCCGCATAATAGCAGTTGCTTTTTCCTGCACAACTTGGGAATTTTTTTCCACAATGTCTTTCACTTCTTCGGGCAATTCATCATATTCTTCTTCCCCTACAGTTTTACCATCTATCACAGGTAAAAAATAAATACCGGAGTTGGTACTTTTGACCTGAAAATCATATGCACCTGCTTCTTCACTCATTTTATCCATCAAAACATCTTTTTTGTCATCAAAAGAGTGTAGCAATTCTGCTTTTTGTTTTTCATAATCTTCTGCACGAAATACCTTTTGCAATTCCTCTTTCAGTATTTGCACAAGTTCGTTCATATCATCCCGAAATTGTTTGCCTGTACCTGCATCAAAAGACAACGCTTGTGGGCTACGTGGATTTTGGAAATTATATACATAACACCAATCTTTTGGCACAGGTTCTGTTTTTGCCACTTCTTCTGCATTCTTTTTTGCATAAGTGGTTTTGCCTGTACCAGATGCCCCAGACATATAAATATTATATCCTCTGATTTTAATTGCCAGCCCAAACTCAAATGCTTTTATAGCTCGTTCTTGTCCAAATATGCCGTTTAATGGCTGCAATTCTGCTGTTGTTTGAAATGAAAAATCATTCGGTGTGCAACCATTTTTCAATTCTGTATACAAAAGTTCCCGTTGCATGATGACCGCCTCCTTTTGAAAATGCCAAAACCCAATATGTTTTCGCACAGAATACGCTTTGATTTATGCTTCATACGCTGTAAAATATTTCCACATGATAACAGCATCTTCGTGGGTATCTGGATAATAATTTTTTCTAAGCCCCTCTGGTCTGTAACCATGTTTATGATACAATTTTTGTGCTGGTGCGTTGTTGATACGCACTTCCAATGTCATGCCAATCATTTCTCTTTGTTGTGCCACTTCTTCTAATTTTTTCATCAAAGCATCTCCAATGCCTTGTTTGCGATATTCCTCCAATACCGCTACATTTGTAATATGCCCTTCTGTGATAACGTGCCACATACCTGCATACCCCACAATATGCCCATCAGATACTGCCACATAATATATTGCCATATTATTTTCTTTGATTTCCCGTTCAAAATCTTGTCGTGTCCACGGAATGGAAAATGTTGCTTCTTCCACTGCCAAAACACCATCAATATGTGCTTGTGTCATGGGTATGATTTCAAATGTCATGCCCTGCCTCCTTTTGTAACCGTTCTTCCCGTTCTCTTTCTGCCTGTGATTTTCTCAAATAAATCAGTGAAAACAAATCCCCTTTTGTTGCTTTGCCTTCTTTTGCCATTTTCAGTCCCAATGCTGCCACAGATGATGCACGTTGCAATGCACAATGTGCAGGTGCAAAATAAAAATTTGTATTTTTTTCCAATTTTTCTTTATGCACTGGCACACCATCCCCCAAAAACACCACAGGTCTTTCAAACTTTTGTGCAATCTCTATCACATGGTCAATGCTTTCTGCCATATGCTCTGTCAAAGGCGAAAGTGTTTCATTTTGCCATTCATAAAAGCAAGTATATACTTGTTGTCGTCTTGCGTCCATAATTGGGCAAACCACAGCCCCTGCCATAAACATATTATATGCCAAAGCGTCCAGTGTGGGAACAGCAACAATCGGTTTTTGTATCCCCAAACAAATCCCTTTTGCAGTTGCACCACCAATACGCAGACCCGTAAATGAGCCAGGGCCTGCAGCACAAGCCACAACATCAATATCTTGTAATTTTGTATTTGTTTTTTCACAAAGCTCTGCAATCATGGGCAATATGGTTTGGCTGTGTGTCAATTTATCATTTTGTGTAAATTCGCCTACCAATTTCTGCCCATCAATAATGGCAGCACTTGCTGTTTGTCCAGATGTATCAATCCCCAGCACCTTCATCATAAATCCCCCTGTTCCAATGTGATTTTACGATAATCATCACCTTTTTGGTAATCTTTTTCAATTTGGATATGATACGCATTTTTGGGAATAAGCTGTGGGAACAGTTCTGCCCATTCTACCAAACATACACCATCACCATCAAAATATTCTTCATATCCAATATCGTCCATTTCTTCTTCTGATGACAAACGATACACGTCAAAATGATAAAATGGTAAATTTCCATCATGATATTCATTGACAATATTAAATGTCGGGCTTGTGATGTGTTCCACCACACCAAGCCCCAAAGCAAACCCTTTTGTAAAAACGGTTTTGCCCACACCCAAATCACCATTCAAACAATAAATATCTCCTTTTTTTGCCGCTTTTGCCAATGTTTCGCCCAATGTTTCCGTTTCTTTCGGTGTATGGGTTTCCCATATTCTTTTCATAAAATCCCTCTTTTTCTATCCCATCAATACATAAATATTGCTGTAATATCAGTATCAATTTGTTTTGATTCTTGTCCATCATAATAATATAAATCGCCTTTTTGTGTTGTATAATCATACTGTTTCAAATATGCAAGTTTGCCATTGAATTTATATTGCATACTAAACACATCTGTATCAATGCGTTTGCTTTTTCCATTTTCCATCACATACAATTCGCCACTGCCTGTTGTAGGGTCAATATTGCTAATATAGTATACTGCATTTTTATCTACTGCAAAATGCAAACCGCCAACATTTGCAATATTTTGCTGTTCTCCATTTTCCCAAATACCCATTGTACCAACGCCATTTTGATAATCTTTGTAATATGCAACGGTATGGGTATTTCCCAAAAATCCAGCCGTTTCCACATTTTCTTCTGTCAGTACAATTTCACCGCCAACATCTGCTATATGCAGTGTGTTAGTACCTGTCATCGGATTTGCTTCATAATAGCCAACCATTTTACCATCTTCTGATACAAATACATTTGCAGGTGTTACATAACTACCCTCTAAAGCGTATGTTTCTCCTTTTCCATTTGCCAAAATAATCTGTGGTACACCATACATCAGAGCCATATAATACGCATATTCTATATCTTGCAAATTTGTCAATTTGGATATTGGTATTTTTTGTGCGGGTGGTGCTTGATAACATACTGCAAATGGTTTTTCATTGTTTACAGAAACTGCAGAAATCAAATCTGATGCAATTTCTGTCAGTGCATGGTCACTATATATCCATGCTTTTTGTAACAATGGTGCAATCCCTTCTTTGTTTTGCATTGCAGTGCGTATGCTATCTCTTGCTTGTTTTGCTTGATATGCTTCTCCATCTGCTTCTGTCAATTTTGCATCACTTTCTGCCAAATCATCTTCTATCAAATCTGTATACAGCACATTATCCTCTGCTTTAGACATCAACAAAACATCTTTTCCATTTGGCATCACTTCCAAATACGTCACATTTTTTAATATTTCTTTTCCTGTTTCGCCTTTTTCAAACACATATCCTGTATATGTTTCTCCCTCTACACCTGCATAATAAATTTTATCTGTTTCCGCACTCATCAAAGCAATGGCAACATTTTCATGCAAACAAAGCGACGCATTTTCTGTATGCGTTTGTTTCACATACAATGCGTTACCTTTTTCTGATTGTTTTTGATACATCATGCGGCTACCATCACCACTGATGGCATAACTGCCGCTTTGTGCCAATATATTTTTTTCTATCAATACAGATTTTTCACCATCATACAAATATAAATCTATTTGTTCATTTTCGCCTGCTTTTACAAATATGGCTTCTTTGCCTGTTTTGGAAGGCATATAATCCATCACATTTGTATCAATTTCTACATTTTCATTTTCTTTTGAAACGCCTCTATGGTACAAATCAAATGTACCATCTTCTTTCACATTATCTGTATAATAAAATGCATCACCATTTTCATTAAATGTTGTACCCCATGCACTATAATACTGATGATATTGTCCGCCTTCGGACAATTTTTCTGCTGCCAAATAAGGTGTTTGTTGCAAATCATACACATACAAATTATCATCTTTTGCATATGCAATGCCTTTGTCTGCATATTTTGACTCATGTTCCGCACACAAATACATC
>JAHHTV010000006.1 GCA_020024395.1 Anaerotignum sp.
GTTATAGGAAATCAGATTTTTTCATAAAAAAAGCCTCTAAACCACAATGTAGCATGATTTAGAGGTTTTTGATTAAGTTGTAGGGATTTGTCTACCTTCATGGTTCATTGTAAAGTTTTGTTTATGTATCAATTCTGAAATTGGTACAACTTCAAATCCTTTTTGTTTCAATCCCTTTAATATGGTTTCCAATGCTTGTGGTGTATATTTTGCGTCATTGTGAAACAGCAATATAGAACCGTTGCCCAAATGTTCATGTTGCAATACTTGATTGATTTCTGCATCTACACCTTTTTCCTTCCAGTCTAAACTATCCACACTAGAAACAAAAATAACAAACGATATTATACAAAAATATACTTCAAGAAAAATGCAACAGAAAGCACATACATCAGCCAATGTATACGCTTTGCTTTGCCTGTCAGTGCATTGATGACCGTATAGGAAATGACACCAACTGATATGCCTTCTGAAATAGAATATGTCAGTGGCATTGCAAGCATTGCCAAAAATGCTGGTGCAGCTTCTGCAATATCATCAAAGTCAATGTTGCGAATGGCATTTGCCATCAAAAACCCAACAACAACCAAAGCAGGTGCTGTTGCAAAGCTTGGAATTGCCAAGAACAAAGGTGAGAAAAAGATTGCCACCAAAAACAGTATCCCCGTAAAGACACCTGTTAAACCTGTTCTGCCCCCCACCATAACACCAGAAGAACTTTCTACATAAGTGCTGACAGTTGACGTACCAAGCACTGCCCCAATACTTGTACCAATCGCATCGGCAAGCAATGCACCACGAATACGAGGCAGTTTCCCATTTTCGTCTAACATATCCGCTTTGGAAGCAACACCAATGAGTGTACCCAATGTATCAAACAAATCCACAAATAAGAAAGACAACATAATGGTCAAAAAATTCAAGTTCAAAAGCCCTGCAAAATCCATCTGAAAAAATGTTGGTGTGATAGAAGGAATGGCAAAACCACTTGAGAAATCGGGAAATACAGAAAACATTCCAAGTTCTGGATTGGGAACATATACCCCTGTTACTTCACAAATCATTGCCAAAACCCATGTAGACACAATCCCACAAAGAATTGCTCCAGGTACTTTTTTAATCATGAAAACCAATGTCAATAAAATACCAACAAATGCCAGTATTGCCCCCATACCCATAGAGGAAAATGTGCCATCTGCCAAAGAATTACGAAATGGGAACATACTTACCAGTGTAGGACCATCTACAACAATTTTTGCATTTTGCAAGCCCAAAAATGCGATAAATAAACCAATCCCGCTTGTAATCCCCAGCTTTACAGAATGTGGGATACAGTTGAAAATTGCTTCACGCACATTTGTGACAGACAAAACAACAAAAATCATACCTTCGATGAATACCGCCGCTAATGCCGTTTGCCAAGAATATCCTAACTGCCCAACAACCGTAAATGCAAAAAATACATTCAACCCCATACCAGGTGCTAGTGCAAAAGGATAATTTGAAAATGCTGCCATTAAAAATGTTGCAATCGCAGAAGATAATGCCGTTGCTACAAAAATAGCACCGCTGTCCATACCAGTACTGCCCAGTATAGAGGGATTGACAGCCAAAATATAAGCCATCGTCATAAATGTGGTCAAACCAGCCATCAGTTCTGTTTTGACTGATGTGTGGTTTTTAGAAAGATGGAACGTGCGCTCCAGAAAAGATTGCATTTGAGAAAACCTCCTGTTCTAATCCATATGTCTAAACAATGCGATATGATAATCCATACAATTTGCACCAACTTGTGACATCTATTTTTCCAAAATATACAAAAGTTTTGCTCATTATAAAATACCATATTTCGCTTGTCTGAAAACAACCATTTCTTAATATATCGAAACACATGGACATCTGTCAATCTTTTTTGCAATTTCATGCAATATATTTTTGATAAGTCAAACTAAATATGGCAAATAGACTCATATATTCTTTGTTGACATTATGTAATTTTTGTATAATAATGATGTTGTATGTCACAAAAAGTGTATAATACAAATTATTTTATCATGCTTAGGAGGATACACATCATGAGTAAATTTAAAAACAAATGTATCATTTTGGCTATGGTTATTACGACATTATCCGTGGCAACAGCATGCGGAAAAACAGAAGAACAAACAGCTGACCCTGTACAAACACAACAAACAGAAGAACAAACAAAAGATAAACAGTCTAAATCAAATACAGAAATTGCAGCAAATACAAGTGAAAAAGTAGATGCAATTGCGTTAGAAGCAAAAGCAGCAACAAAAGAAAGTATTACTGATGAAGAACGTGATGACGCAATCAATTTTATAGTAGAACATTATCCAGATTACTATGTAGATAATGAAGTTATGGAACAAACAATGTTTTATGGTTTTTGGTTAGATTATGCGTATAAAGATGACGTATCAAATGAAGATTATGCAAAATTAGGAACTGATGTTGCACAGGCTGTAAAATATGTATATCGTGGTGCAGAAAAAGTAGAAGATGAGGCAACACAACTAAATTTGGAACAAGTGCAAAAAGGACTGGATACATTGGGGTATGATGTAAAATAAAAAGGAACAGGCAGGGCAAAAGCCCTGCCTTCTTATTTTTTCTTTGTCAACACAGGCACACTGCCCTGAAAACTGACATCATACCCACACAATTTTGCTATCTCTCTTACCTTGATGTAATTGTTCCCATCATGTAAAATACGCTGTATTTCATGCCTTTTCCCATCTACAATGATTGTCCCTTTTTCCACCTTGTACCCCTCCTTTTGTGGTTTTTGTGATTTGTAAACCTGGCCAAAGTACACGCAAACGCCCTTGCAAATCGCCTCTGCAATGGTTCTGCGGTAGCTGTCGGAACGCAATAATTCGGCTTCTTTTTTGTTTGTCATGAACCCACATTCCACCAATACCGCAGGCATTTTGGTACTATTCAGAATGTACAAATTGGGATTTTCTTTTACACTCCTGCCATGCAATCCCGTTGCCTTGACCATCTCGTTTTGAATGGATTTTGCCGCCTGCAATGTGTTTTTGTCTTTCATGCTGCACACAAATGTTTCAATACCGTTTGCATTGTTCCAGCTGTTTCCGAATGCATTTGCATGAACACTGATATGCAAATCGCTGTTTGCATGGTTCGCCCTAGTTGCACGCACAGACAATGGCACATCATTGTTTTCTGGTGCTGTTTGCACCACAGAAAAACCACATCGTTTCAACGCTATCTCCAAATATCCTGCCACAACTTTATTAAATTCATTTTCTTTCATAATACTGCCGTCTGCAAATTTTGGTGTGCGTTTGCCTGGTGTTTCTGCACCATGTCCATCATCAATAGATATTTTTATCATACTTCCACCTCATTTTTTTCTTTCATGTATTGCAAATGTAGTGCAATACAATCCGATTCGTCAGTTGCAAAATCTTTGTAGTAATCACCTGCACAAATATGTTCTATTTTGCAACCTCTTGCATTTTCCCAGCCATTTGCAAAATATACAAAATCAGCTTCTGCCATCATCTGTAAACTACGTCCCAAACACCACAACGATTCATCAACATTCTTAGGGACTTTCTCTATATAGCTATCAATTAGTTTAAAATCTTCCCCGTACAAATCTTTTGCAAGGTTTAATGCACTATCACGTTCTTGTAAAATTTCTTCTTTTGTTTTGCCTTTCATCGGCTGTGAAATAAATAATTTTTTCATTGCTATATGCTCCTTTCTGAACAATAAAAAAGCCCTTGCATTTTTCATGCAAAGGCAGTAATATAATAGCAAAGAGGATTACCGTTTTTCGCAAGGCGGTCAGTCCTAGTTCGTTTGGAAAGACCGTCTAACTTATGTTAGGCGGTCTTGTTTTATCTATCCCTGCGTTGATACAGGGCGATAAGAGCTACAACAAATATACCTATCTGAATTAAATCAGAATATGTAACATAGTTCATAGCATCACCCCCTTAAAAGAGAGTGACCAACCGCCAAACAGCAATCCTCAT
The DNA here is from genome assembly GCA_020024395.1 of Anaerotignum sp. Lineage (GTDB taxonomy): Bacteria > Bacillota > Clostridia > Lachnospirales > Anaerotignaceae > Anaerotignum. The sequence goes on from JAHHTV010000006.1 coordinate 4,035, forward strand.
TTTTTTATCATATCACAAATTTTTTCATATTTCTATTTATTTTTTCTTTCCATCTTTCAACCCTTTTGTTGTCGGTTCCACGAACACACCCAGCACAGCTAGGCACGCAGTCGCCAGCAAATATGGGTTTTTCAGCACATCTAACACAGCTTGTATCAAAATGCTCCAACTTGTAAACATTTCTGGTTTCATGCCTGTTGCAGTCAGCAATACGCCGCCCAAACCAACCCAAAACCAAGGGTTACGAAATCTATCTGTATTCATACCATCACCGCCTTATGGTTTTTCAAATGGTGCAGTTCTGGTATAGCTTTCCTTGCCCGGGGCATGACGCACACCATCAGAAAGCCATTCTCTGCACACATCTACACAATACATACCTTGGTCTTTTGTTCTGAAAACATCTCTTGTGAACTTTTCGATATTTCCATTTGGCAATACCCTTTGCCCACTGCCAATGCGTTCAAATGGATAGGAATTACTGAGCCACCCAAAATCTTTTTGCAATTCGCCCACAAATGCAGAACCGTCCCACAATCCATAGATGTTTTGTCCATTGATATGTGATTCTACATGCAAATCTGCATCGGGTTTGCTGTTTTTCAGCCAAACACCATTTTGTGTCAATTCATAATGATTGCCATATTTTTCGTACTTTCTCACTTCAAAATCTTTTCTCATGTTACATCTTCCTTTCTTTTACACTTTGTTTGTTATGTATGAAAAACACCATTTTTATGGTGTTTTTTGCAACAGTAGTAATTCTTTTTCGATCGACTGTATTTTTTCTTCCAGTCGTTCCACACGTTCGCCCATACGGGTTGTACCTTTGATGCGGCTCTGTTCTTCTTTTTCCAGTTCCTCATCCATTTCTTTTTTAAACTCATTGATGTGACTTTCCAATTTTTGTATAATCTCTTTGATTTCCCGTTCTTTTTCGCTGTTTTCCTTTTCCAGCCGTTCCATGTTTTTATTCAGATTGTTACATTCTTCCGTTAACCTTGTTAACGCATCTGTTAATGGTGTCAGAAATTTAATTGCACCAACGACAAAACTTGCCAATGTACCAATTCCAATCACAATTTCCCAAGATATATCCATCACCCCCTTTCTTTTTTTCATAAAAAAACAACATAGATTTCGCCATGTTGTTTGTTTATCGTTGTTTTTGGTTTTGTTGTAACAGTCCTGTTAATTCCTCATATTCTTCTGCTGTAATTTTGTTTGCGGCATAGAATATGTCTATTTTTTCAGCCAATCCATCTGTTTCGTTGTTTTCGATTAAACGTTTGATGATACGATATAACATACTTTTTCCCTCCGTTATTTTGATAATGTTTCTATCACTGTCAATCTGTATTCATGGTCAACGACCATTTTGTCTGCATCTGTGCGTGCATGTAATGCCTGCAAAAATTCTTCCGTGGTGTAAAATTCCCCTGCATGATAAAAATAGTATTTTGCAACCACTTCTGGTGGTATTTCATCCACCTCCACCAGTCTGTGACTGTCACATAAATACCCTATATTTTTTGTCTGCCAGAATGTATCTGTGTCGTTTGAATAGATAGCGTCTGCATGTTTGGCATCGCTCAATATAACAACACCGTTGCTCTGTCTGACCACATAACAAGGGTGTTTGCAAATTTCCATAATCAAATTTTTGGAATTGAGAATTAGGTACATATCACATCTCCTTTCTATCATACACAAAATCCAAAGCAAATACCCATTTCCGCTCTTGTTACACTATTTGTCCAGTGACCATTATCGTTGATGGCACAATAGTAGGTATTATGCGTTACAGACTTAGAACGCTCCCACCAGTATGCTCTACGTCCAGTACCATTTGCAAGGCTTTTGATACGATTGCTAGCGGTCGCAAAATATGGATACTGCCTACCCTCTGTTTCGTATGAATAACCTTTTTCTCCACATGTTTCTTCTTCTGAAAATAGGAAAATTTTCACATCTTTTGTTTGCATGGTACTTTCCGCTTCTATATAGGTATTTTTGTTGACGGTTTTTACAACTTTTTGCAAATCTGCTGGCAGGCCCAGAAAGACTGTTTCTTGTAGCCATTGATATGTATATGATGAAAAAAAACCGATGTCTAATCTACTAGCATCGGATTTGCTTTGCATTGTGCGTAAATCTGTCATCAGATGTTTCAATCCAAATGTAATACCAGCTTTTCCGCCTGCAGGTAAATCGTCATGGTCAAACCCAATAATAACCAGTGTCAAAGTTTCCCCGTTTACTACAATATTTTTTTCATCGCCTATTTGCCAAATCCGTTTGGAATTTCCAGTTGCAGAAATTCTTGCAATTTCTGCCCATGAATTGTTTTCCAACACAGGTTGGAATAAATCTGTTGTTACATATATGGTTTTTGTACCACCTGCCTCATGGTTTGTGCCTTCTTCCACAGTGACAGAAATGGTGGTATGTGAAGTCCCTTTTGGTGTAATAGTGATGGTATTTCCGCTGACCGTACACGTTGCAATGTTGGTATGTTGCGGTATTGCACGGATAGCCCCATCACCTACACGGGATACTGTAACGGTTCTTTCGCCAAATACATTGTTGACACTGATTTGTGTTTTGCTCAGCGAAAAACCGCCTGCTGCTTTTGCGATGTTCCAATATACGATTTTTGCCGTTGTACTACCATCAGGAAATTTGTAATTTGATTTTGGTGTAAATGTTGCTGCATATCTGCCCGCATTGAAAGCAGATGTTGTGCCGCCGGATATCAATTTTTCGCTGTTGTAGTTGTCCCATGTGGGCGACTGTGCAGAACCGGTATATCGCAATGTGCCACTTTGTGTCGGTACAGCTACAACCGCCCTGCCAATCGTCCAAGAAACGCTTTTCGCAGATGTACTGCCGTCCCCCCATGCGTAGCCTGATTTTGGTGTAAATGTGGCTGTATATGTCCCTGCATCGACAGCGTCCGTTGTGCCGCCCAGCGTCATTTTTTGGCTGTCATAGTTGTTCCATCTAGGTGTCAAACCCGAACCGGTGTATGTCAAACTGCCGTTTTGTGTTGGCAATGTCAATGCCGCATTGCCAATTGTCCAAGAAACACTTTTCGCAGATGTACTGCCATCCCCCCATTGATAATTGTCTTTTGGCGTAAATGTTGCCGAATATGTCCCCACATTTACGGCAGAAGCCGTGCCACCCAATGTCAATTTTGCACTGTCGTAGTTGTTCCATGATGGGGACTGTGTAGAACCAGTGTATCGCAATGTGCCATTTTGGGAAGGCACAGCCACAACCGCCCTGCCAATCACCCAAGAAACAGATGCAGGCGTTTGTGTGCCGTTGCTCCATTTGTATTTTCCTTTTGGCGCAAATGTTGCCGTATATGTCCCTGCATTTGTGGCTGATGTTGTACCGCCTAATGTCAATTTTTCGCTGTTGTAGTTATCCCATGTGGGCGACTGTGCAGAACCAGTGTATGTCAGACTGCCGCTTTGTGTTGGCGGTACACCAATCACATAAAATAAATTATCCATCGTTTGCAATGCGTCCTCTGCGGTTTTCTGTGCTTTTGCCGCTTTGACTGCAACGTTATCAATCGCATCTTGCACATTTGTTGCGTTTAGTTTCTGATTGTCTGTATATCCGATATCTTTGGCAATGCTCTTTTTTTCGTTTGCCTTCAAAATTTTATCAATCTCTGTAAAATTTTCGGCAATTTTCGTAATGTCTGCCACATTTTCATATGCTGGTAAATTCAGATGATAATTGGGTGTGGTTGCCATTTGTGTTTCTTTCATTTCAGCCAGTTCCGTATCATGCATTGGTATAATACGTTCGTCTTTTCTTTCGGCCCATGTTTTTTCTTTTACCCGTTTCCATGTTTTGCATTTTTCCTGCAAATCGCCCCATGTATTGTATTTCAGAATGATTGCATAATCCAGATGTGCGGGTTTCATTTCATCAATCACACGTTTCAAATCTTCCACGTTTTGCCCTTTTTGCAATACGTCCAAAAAATGAATTTCAAAACGATATTCTTCATTTACTTCTATGACAGCAACCTTCCCTTGCAAAAATGTTTCAGAAATTTCTTTGATTGTGACTACCCTTGTAGTATCTGTGCCCCCCATGCGTGCCATAATTGCTGCCCGTCTGGTTGCATCTGTTTTTGTCGTATCCACAGGCAAACCATATACTGCTTCCCATGCCGCAAGTCCCCATGTTGCAGTTGCAACATGGAGCTGTTGTTGCATATCTTCTTCCGTATTGGTGACTTTTTTTGTTTCTTTGTCAAATATTTCCTGCAATTCGACCACCGAAACGGATTTTTTGTAATCCTCCGGTAAATAGTCAATCAGTTTGACATTCATTTTTCTGCACCTGCCTTCTTGATTTGTATTGCACCAGCAACCTGCACCTCTCGTTCTGCAATTTTGATGTTCTCCGTTTTTCCGTTGATTGTAAATGTTTGTACGGCATCTACGCCTTCAATGTCGTAAAACATAGATAAACAGCGATAAAAATCCACCATCGACGAACGAAATGCCGTATTGCGAATATATTCTTGGAACGATTTTTCATACGCTGTTTTGACTGTATCTATCGTTGTAGATGGTGATATGGTCAATACAGCATCCACAGCGATTATTTTTTCTGTTGGTGCAGTCACTGTTACAGTTGCCCCAATCGGTCTGTTTTGTTCGATATGTTCCTTTATTTTTTTGATAATATCGCTATTTGGGCTACGTCCTGTGTTTGTAATGGGCATTACGGTCACAGTACCGGGACCATTGTCCAACGGAAACACTTTCACCTCTCCCACGCCGTTGACCTCTTTCGCCCATTGGCGATAGTGGTGTATGTTGCCACTGGTTGCCGGTTTCTGCAATTTTTCCAAAATACGTTGGGCCAGTTCGTCATCCGTTTCCACATCAGAACCACCTAGTATTTTTTCTTTGTTGATGACACTGGAAACCCCGTTGATATGGACGGGTAATATTATGATACTGTTCGGTAATACATTGTATTTCCCACCGATTTCTTGTGCTTCCACCGCAATATCCACTGTTCCATTTTCTCCGATGATAGTATCCGTTTTTACCAAAAATAATAATCCGGACAATGTGGAACAAACACTGCCAGCAGGAACGAATGCGTTTTTTTGTCCGGTAAACGTACACACACCGGTTGCCTTTGTTCCCTTTTTTCTGTGTATGGCATATTCTGCACCACGTTTGTCCAGCCATATACCGGTACTGGTGTTCACAAACATGGTATCCTGTGCCGCAATAATCGCTTGATATACCTTTTCTAATTCCAATGCCATAGGGGACACCATATCATTGACAAACGAGCCTTCTCGTCTGTCCGTCAATGACACATCGGATAATATCCGTTCTTTGATTTCTTCGTAGCTGTTCAAACATTCACCCCCATTTCTGTGTCACCGTAAATGGTATGTAATACCCCTGTGATAAACAATGTTGTACCCTCAAAATTCACTTCCACATCAGATACATTTTGGATATATGGATTTACCAGCAGACATTCTTCCACAAATCGGATACTTTCCGCCTTTGTCAAACTAGGTGTATAATTTGTTCCAATCAAATTTGTCAGTTCATGCCCAAAATGAAAGCTGTAAATCAGATACCGAAAACGTTCTGTTTTTAGTGCCTTGTATGCCCATGTTTTCACAGCCTCTTTTCCGGAAACGATTTTATAGTCGCCATTTTCCAGAATGGGGATATTTTCGGTAAAATCCCATGCAACCTCTTGGCACATTGGCAATGTGCTTTGTTCCTGTTCCTCATCTTTTGTGTCCCCAAAAAACGGAAATAATGCCATAGTCTCACCTCACTCCACTTTGCACACACAAACAAATTGCTGTTGGTCTGCGGACATCAGTATCAACACTTCGTCCCCGATTTTCAAATTGTCCAATAGCGTAAATGTGCCGTTTGGAATACCAACCGAAACAATATCATGACTATGCTGTGCAAAATCCTCTGATTGATTTTGATGTTGTTCCATAGATTTTGTGCTACCGCTTGCGGCAGTTTCCCCCATGCTTAACCGTTGCGAAAAACCGCCCAAAAGAGATGAACAGACCTTCATTTCTTCCCGTCCGATTTCTATATCCCCGACCAATACACGTAAGGGCTTTGCCTGTTTCACAATCCCAATAAAAAAAGGCGTGGGATTGTTCACACTGCCCTCTTTTTGCATCATACCAACCATAGAACGGAATGGGTCATCTTCTTTTGTCGCCATCTGTACCACCTTCTTTTTCGTCCATGATATTTTCAAAATTCAATGTCAATTTGTTTGTATAGATGCCGTTTTTCCAGTTGTGTTCATCTGCATCGATGTAAAAAATCCCCGTCAATCCTGTATATGGCTCAACAACTTGTACTTTTTTTCCTGTTCGATATACAGGGTTTCCAAAATTTGTCACAGTGATTTTTTGTTCTATACCATGTAACGTTTTATTTGCTTTTTTCTTGTAATCTTCTCCATTTTTGGATACTCTGATGATTTCCGTCATATAACCATATTTTTTGGCATCTGCATCTTTTGTGATTTCTTCAATCAGTTTATCTTCTTTGTTGTACACACGTACTCTATTTATCATACTTGCAAGGCTTTCACTGACAGTGGAAGTCAATAGATTTTTGCCGCTTTCCAGCTTTTGTACTTCATATTTTCCCTTTTCATGCACATATAGCTGTTGCCCTTCAAAAAAAACATAGTATTTTTTGTCATCTGCCAATGTGTACGCCGTCATGATAATGTCGTACAATGACACCCCCATGAACGTTCGTGTTACCATGCCATTAGCAGGGGCAAGACTACCAATCGGGATACCAAAATCGGCACATACCTGTTTTGTAATTGCCATTGCTGTGGTGTTTTTGAAATTGTAGCTTGCCTTGTTCTTTTTCAGATAAATGCCAAAATCTTGGCATGTAAAATCAATATCATTGGTTTCCGTTGCCTTGTTTTTTGTCCATACAACACCATGAAACAACAGGTTTCCACCATCAATCACCCGTATGTGGTCGCCTGTCTGTATCTGTACCTGCTGTGTGCGTTTATCCCCATGTCCATGCACAATGCCAAAATTGCAGGAACGACTGCAATCACGATATTCACCCGATATGGTTAAATTTGTGATATAGTTTGTAATTTCTGTTTTTTTTCCATTTGTATCAATGTGAAATACTCGCAATGTGCCACCTCCTTATGGTATTGTGTATATTTGCCCCGGATAAATCAAATTTGGATTTTTTCCAATCACCTGTTTGTTTGCATTGTAAATTTTTCGCCATTCGTTTGGATTGCCATAAAATTGTCTTGCGATGTTGTACAGACAATCCCCTTTTTTGACAGTATATGTTTTTTTGGAATCTGGTCTTTTTGGTGGAACATCTACACGCTTTACATTATTTTGACTATTTTTACCCTTGGGTTGTTCTTCTTGCAATGGTGTATATTGCCGTAATTGCAATGTAAACGGAATATCTCCATTATCTTCTTTTTTTTCGCTGATTGTCAGTTCTTCGATGTAAAATCGTTCGTTTACTCTTGCGCCTGTTCGTTCTGCAATAATCAAACGTACAATGCTTTTCATCGTAATCCAGTTTCGTATCAAATTGACATATGCCATGACATGGGTGGGTGCAACACCTCCACTGCTGCTGTTTTTGAAATCATAGTCTTGTACTGTGAAAAAACCTGTAATTTTTATGTTCTGTGGTTTTCTGCGTCCATGTACGTTGATATCACCAATATTTGTAGCACGCACCGTTTCAATCTCCATGCCATAGCTAATTTCATAGCCCTCCGGTGTGACAGGTAACAGCATTTCTCCACCGATACTTTCATTTTTTAGCCAAAATTCATATTTCAAGCCCATTCACCCCCATATGTCAATGATGCCTGTTGTAATTTTTGGGCAAATGCCCTTGCAATTTTTTCAATATCTGCATCTTCTCGGATCACAACACTATCCGCAATTTTGGCAATCGTGACAGAACCGCCACCCTTTTGTTGTTGGTTTACCTCAGCCCGTGTCAACACCCTTTCACCCTCATGTAACATCGCAGGGTAATTGTCAAATGGCACACGGGCAATCCCGTCGGCATGAGAGGTGAGTGTCTTTTTATCCTCATTGTTGTATCTGTCATAATATGGATTGTTTTCACTACGGTTTCTGGTGTTATTGAATGTATTTATAGCTTTTTGAAACCAATTCCCATGTTTCTCTATCACAATATCTTGTGTTGCTTTGTCCATCCCTGATTTTATGCCATCGTGTACTGCACCAGAATAACCTTTTGAAAATTCTTCGCCCATTGCTATGCCAAAATTCAAATAATCACCGCTTTGTAAAAGGTCTGCTTGAATACTGCCGACGAGTCCTTGCTCTGCCGCTAATTTCTTTTGATATTCAGGGCCATTTTTATACTCAATTTCCGCATTTGTTTTTGCTTCCCACATCAATCTTTCCGCTTCTATCCCGTCACCGTTTGCAATGGCTTCTTTGTATTCCGCACTTTCATATACCTTTTGAATTGCATTTATCATGCTTTGCTGACGTTGATTTTCCAATTCCGCTTCATACTTGCCAGCCAGCTCATAGGCTTCTTTCATAATGTTTCCTGTCTCACCATTATAGGCTTCTAGTTCTTTCGCAATGCCCTCTTGTCTTTTTTCTCTGTATGCGTCCCCCATGGCAATATCAATATTATTTTTGGCACTTTCCAACTGACCAACCATGGAAATGTATGTATCAGACATGGCATTGATGCCGTTGTAAAATCTTCCACCTTCACTGGTTGAATATTTCAATGCTGCAATTAACATATCAGATGTCAATTCCCCATCAGAACCCATTTTTTTGACTTCGTTCGTGGATTTTCCGGTCATTTCTGCAATCGCATCGTATGGATTAAATCCCCAGTTTATCATCTGCCTTGCATCCTGTCCGTTTAACGTGCCAGCCCCCAAACTTTGGGCAATTGCATAGGCTAAACCTGAAAATTTGTCTTGGTCGCCCATGGCAATGTCACCAATCATTTTGGTCAAATCTGTAATCCTAGATTTGTCTACACCATACACAAGCATTTGTTTTCCTTCACCCAACATTTTTGTGGTATCGTATGGTGTGGTATCGCCATATTTTACCATGTCATCATACAGCTTTGTACCTGCTTCCTGCCCTGCCATAGATTGATAATTTCGCAATGCCATTTCCCTGTTTGCAGACAATGCAATACCATTTTGTTTGCGTTCTTCAAATTCTTGTATTGCTGTGGTATGTAAGCTTTGTACTTCATTGCGGAATATATCATCTTCTTTGTTTTGTTTGTCTGTCATGGCATTGATTGCACCTGTCAAGCCACCAATCGCAGCCCCCAAACTAGCACCGACAGGTCCAAACATAGAACCGATTGCACCGCCACTAATGATACCACCACCAACAGACGATACCGCAGAGCCAACGGTTTGCCCATACATAGAACCAATGGAGGCATATAGATAGTTTTGCATTGCACCGCCTACCATTTGCCCAAGCCCTGCCGTAGCAAACCCTCGCATCATCATCATAGAATTTGCCATAGAGCCAGAACGGGCATTTGCCGCCATATCTGCCGATGGGTTTCTTGTAGCATTGGCATTATTGGTGCGGCTGATGTCTTGTGCAAGCTGCCTTTCGGCTTTTGCTGCTTCTTTTGCAACTTCACCCATGCGACGGTATTCTTCATTTAGCCGTTCCAATTCCAGACGTTTTTCCTCAAATGCTTCTCTCGCCCCTTCTGTACCTTGTTTTACAGCCTTTTCCAGTTCTTTGAGGTTTTGCTTTGCCTGTGTAATATCTAAGCTGATTTTTGCCTTTTCCCGAAATGCCCTATCCTGTATTTTGCGATATTCCATAATATCACGGGATAATCCATTTACACCGTTTCGCATATCACGGATACTGCCCGACAAACGGTCGTATGACCGAAACACAATGCTGACATCTCTACTCATACGCTCCCCCCTCAGCCAGTTCCATTTCTATAAATGCACGCAATACCAACATTTCCTCTTTGCGTAACTTGTAAATTTTATGTGGCAGGATACCATGACGGCGGTATGCTTCGTACATCATCACAGCCATTCCATCGCCTGCCCGAATTAGTTTTTTATTTCTTCGATAACGGTTTCCCCATTTGTATTGTAGCCACTCAAATTGCTTACGGTATCATACAAACTGGAAATTTCGCCCAGTAAAAACAATTTTTGCAATACATCTTGTCCCGTAACTACTTGGAATTTGTCCAGTAGTTCTTTGCAATTTAATTTTTTGCTGTCTATCCTGCATGTTTCCAAAATGGCATTTTCCCGAACAGCAGCATTTGTTTTGCTAATTTCGCTGATATGCTCAAATTGTTCACTTGTCAATGGTCTGCATTCCACAATAAACGGCTCGCCCAATAATGCAGATAATCGTTTCACTTCCACTTTTTTTGTTTCTCTTTTTGCAATTTTGGCAATATCTGTTTCCAGCAATTTATCTAAAATACTCATTTATTTTTCCCCCTTAGAATGTAGGCTCAATCAAATCCAAAAATTCCCAATCCGTAAATGTAAATGGCTGATTGATTTCACCAATTTTGTTTGTTCCCCAGTCTGCCAGTGTCAAACTGTCAAACTGAACCCCTTTTAATACTACACGTTCTGCCCCATATGCATCAGGGTCATGTAGTTTAGAAATGATGGTAAATTTTGGTGTTTTTCCTGCCTTGATATATTCAGACAATAACATCGCCATGCGACTGTTTACTTTCGTCATGGTAATGCTGCCCTTGCCTTGCATACCACTGACTTTTTGATGTTCTGCCAAATCCCCGCACATGGGTACTTGTAAGAATTTTAATTCGATTGTCGCTTTTAGTGCTGTTGATTCTCTGACCAGCTCACCCTCCAAATATACATACCCAAATGTGCCGTTTATGGCACGTCTTTCGTCATACAATGCTTTTTGATTAAACATTTACACACCTCCTTAAATAAAGAATTTTACAGAAATATCCTCGATTGCATTTAATATCTTAAATACAATAACTTCGCCGCACGGCTGTTTATCTTCGGCATGGTAAGATTACATTTACCCTTCATACCGCTAATTTTTTGGTGTTCCGTCAAATCCTTGCACATAGGCACTTTCAAAAAATCCAATTCTATGATTGCCTTTAACGCCGTAGCTTCTCTCCACAGTTCACCCTCCAAATATACATACCCACATGTGCCGTTTATGGCACGTCTTTCGTCATATAACGCTTGCTGATTGAACATATTTTCACCCCCTCATCAAATCAAATAAAGAATTTCACAGAAATATCTTCGATTGCGTTGAGTATTTTGAATTTGGACTGTAAGAAAACAAATGTTTGCGTATTTGCAGATTTGATTTCATATTCTGACATTTCCTCCAGCGGTTCCCCTTTTCCCTTCAAATAATTTGTCTGTGCCTGCATATCAATGCCGGTTTCAATTTGCGTATCCAATAAATCATCATTTCGCAGTGCTTCCAAATATGCTTGTATTGATGTAATCAGCAAACATTTGTTGTCATAACTGTTTGCATATTTCCCGATATAGCTGTCTTCACAGGTTGTACGCACGTCCCTGTAAATTAAATCCATAATATCCACAATTTTGATAGACTTGTAATCTTCGCTTTTTTCTTGACCAACTGTTGTCAAACTGTTTACGGCTCTACCTGTTTTGATTTTTACGCCGTCATGAAAAATCACAAATTCGCCTGCATCAATTTTTTTGTCAAGTTCATCTTTGGTAAATTTTGGAATGTCGTCAATTTCAGGAACAACATAGTATGTTGCACTCATTGTCAGCGGCGTGCCAGCAAGCAGTCCTGCAATTCTGGAACAATATTCTGCTGTTGTGTATGTTTTTCCATCTGCCACAATGTCAGTTGTTGTAAAATTGATGATACCCTCATGGTCTGCTTTTGTGTTTGGCAGTACCGCTTTGACACGGATATTTTTGTTATCTCGCATCGCCTTTATCAATGTTGCAATTTTTGTTGCATCTTCGCTGCTCACGGTTGGTGGTGCGGCCAGATAGTCAAAATGTGTCGTTTCTAAAATTTTCAACCCATTTTCCAATGTATCCGCACAAATCAGTTGCACATATTTGACAGGTTTTTGCCCACCTAAAAATGTGCGTTCCACATATGCTTTGTTATCTTCCGTCAAATCTTCTGGTACTGCTGTAATATCAGATAGTTTGAAAACACCTGTTTTGCTTTCCTCTATAACCATCACAGCCACAACACCTACGTTTCCACGTTTGATTGCGGTAGAAGCCTTTGATTTGAATTCAATCAAAATATTTGGCAATCCCATCTATCAATCACCCTTTCTGTAAATCACTTCTTCTGTCATTTCTGCTTTTTCTTCTGTTCTTGTCACTGCTTCCGTATAATATACGGACAAAAAAAAGGACGGCTGACCGTCAACTGTTTTCCATTCATGCGAAAAATGCAGTGTTCTATCCTCCACATCTAAAATAAACGCAGACAGAAATGGTTCTAACTTGTTTTTTGTTTCAGACACGTCATAAAAATCCAAATTGCCGCTTTTATCCTGTTTGCAAAAACAAATTACTTGTATTTCTGCTGTTATCCCTCGTAAAAATGGATTGATACGTTTTTCTGTGTGGAGTGTAGGCAAATACAAAAATGCAGGTGTACGAAATCCCTCCAATAACTTGTATTTGTAGTGTTCAGCTTCTGGTATACATGACTTGACCTGTTTTTGTACTGCCTGTAATATTTTTTCTTCAGTTACCAAATATACCACCTACCATTTCCTCCAACATTTGTTGTGCATCATATTCCACTTCCTGCATTGCTGTCTGCAATGCATTTCTGTACATGTGTTTCCCTGCAACCCAACCAATACACTGCCCGTTTTTGTCTACGATTGCATGGCCATTTTCCACCAGATATGCATGTGGGGCAACTCTGTTGCTGTTTCTAACAGCCGCATAACCGCCCCTGCTACCAAATTTTAGTGATACTGCACGCCGCAATTTGCCTGTTTTGTTTTTTGTGTCTTGGTCGATGTTCCGTAACACTGCTTGTTGCATTTTTTCTCCGGTATTTCGGACAAACGCTCGCCGCTGTTCTGGAAAACGAGAAAGCATATTATCAAAATTTTGGAGTAGGTCGTCCAATTCCGTCATATGCCTTTCCCCCCTCCTCTGCTACCGCCTTGATTTTGACAAATGCATCTAAATGCTTAACATTGTCTACGTGCTGTATGTTGTACAAATTTCCACGATACAAAATACGGTCTTGTGGTGTAATATCAGCCCCAGACGTAAATCGTACCGTAAATACAACCGTATTTTCAGCCCCATATTCTTTTGCTTTCCAGTATTCTTTTCCAAATAGGTTGTTGACTGCTGCCCATGTTTTGCGGAATGGCTGATACAGCATTTCCGTAAATCCATCATCTGTTTCATATTTTTGCAAACGTTGTATTTCTATTCTGTGCCGCAAATCACCTGCTTGTATGCTCATGCCATGCACCACCTTACAAAATATTCATACAATATTGGTCGATAATGGCTTTTACAGCAGGATTGATATTTGCTTTTTTCTCTGTGGAATAATGCCGATTGTCATATAAATCAGAACAAAACATCAGTATCGCCAGTGTCAAATCAGGATAATTTTCTGCTTCTGCCGCTGTTAGCCCTGTTTGACTCAAAACAAATTGTTTACCTGCCTGCAAAATTGCGGATAATAGTACATCTTCTTCTCCACAGTCATCAATGCGGCAAAACAGCTTCAAATCCGCAATCGTGATTTCACCCATTTTATCTACCATTTGCAAACACCTACTTCTTTTTTGTTGTTTTTTGTTTTTTATCTTCTACCGCATTTTCTAATCCGTTCTGTTCGGTGGCTGTTTCTTGTGCCACATTTTCTAATCCGTTCTGTTCGGTGGCTGTTTCTTCATTTGTAAAAACCCTAATCACATAGCCTGCCCGAAGCAAATCTTTGACAACCGTATCATCTGTAATATCTTGTATTTCGTTTTTATGCATAGTTACACAACCGGTGAAACTTACCAATGCTTGTACTTTCATGCAAAATCCCCCTTTTAACCTGCTGCCATTTCCAAAATAGCCAATTTTTGGTGGTCTGTCACTTTGCTGTCTACATCTAACCATGCAATTACACCCAATGCGTGTTTTGTTGCAAATTGTTCTCGCAGCACATCAATTTCCATCTTTTCTCTGATATTGATAGACAAACCGGATAAATCACCATACAATATTGCTTTTGCACTAGTTGCAATTTTTGGCATATTATCAGATAAAAACACAGGTTTTCCCAACAGTCTGTATGGAAATTCCTGCGTTAAATCTTCTTGAAATAAATAGCGATTATTTTCATCTTTTAATTTTTTTAATGCTGTATATGTCTCATTATGCATAATCCAACAGGCATTTTTTTGATATACTTGTTTTATTTTCGCCTGCACATCAATCAATTCATCTGCTGTCAACACCGTTGCAGACGCTGCTGTGATTTTCGTTTTTGTTTCCAATGCACCTTCTACTTTTCCTGATGCTCCGTTCAAAAATTTTCCTTCCAAGAAACATGCAATCTCTTCTGCCATTTGATTGATAATAAATTCTGTCACATTAAAAGAGGCGTTGTTTTCCAATTTTCTGCTAATCAAAGATAATGCACCTAATAAATGCCCTGACAAATCCACTGTCATAAATTTCCCTGCATCAGCCACTAATTCTTGAAATTCCTCAACAAACGCAACCTTGATATTATGACCGTTTGCATCGCCCCATACTGGTACTTTTACTGTTCCATTTACATGATACAATGTTGCTCTTTCTAAAATGGTGCATCTGTCTTTTACTGTTTTGATGATACGGTTTGCAATGCTTGTCGGAATGATTGCCCCATTTGTACCTGCTTCCAAATTTTGCTCGCCATCTCGTTGTTCCACAGCTTTCATGACAAAATCTACAAACGCCCTTTCTTCCATTTCCGCTGTGGTTTCTGCATTACTTCTGCCCATTTGTGTTTTTTGCTTTGGTGCATTTTGCAATGTTCTTTCTTCGGCTGCAATCGTATTATCAATGTTTGCAATCTCTTTTTCCAGATTTGCAAAAGTAGTCTGTTCTTCCTCGTTCATGGCTCTTTCTTCTGTTTTTGCCTTGTCCAGTATTGCTTGCATTGCCTGTGTTTTTTCTTCTCTTTGCTCGTGTAATTTTTTCAAAAAATCCATTTATTTTTCCCCCTTAATTTGTTTTAGTCTATTTTCATATTCTGTATAATCAATTTCTTTTTTTGTCTGAATAACAGAAATTTCTGTATCCATACAGCGTTCTTCCAGCATCGTTTCATCGCCACCAGCACGCAGTTCCGCTGATGTGGCAGCATATGCAGGTGTTTTATTGATGACCAATGTTACATGGTCTAGTGTCATACCTGTAATATGTCTCAGTGGCAGTTTGTCTACTCGTTTTTCCATATTATCCTGTACATTTCTCATGCCAAAACTCCAACCCTTGACACGCCCATCTTGTGCTGCTTTGATTGTTTCTGTATCTGTGATTTCAGAATACGCACGCAGACCAATAGCATCTTCATACAGTTTCAATGTTTGTTTTTTTGTAGAAGCCACAACCTTTGTTGTATGGTCTATGGTCATATTGATGTTTTGTGCTGCATCTATGGCACGCTGAAACACACCACTTTCGATACGTTCATTTACAAGTCCATGTGGTGTAATCACTGGTCTGCTTTCTCGTTCTGCTACATTGATGTATCCCTCAATAATTACTGTTCCATCTGCTCGTACCTCAATTTTCATTTCCTTCACCCCCTTTCATATTTTTCAAATCCACAATGGTGTTCATGTTTGGCGTATATACTTTTTGTGTATCCAAATCTAACAACACATCATTTAGCCCCAAACGCATAAAATTAAATCCTAATGGTGGATTATTTTCTTTTTTCCGTACTTCATCTACTTGCATAAAATTGTTTCTTACAGCGATTTCATAGGCCTCATAGCGTTCTTTGAGATTTCCTCGTGTCAGTTCTCTTGTGTCGAAAGCAAAATAAAAAGACCCTTTTTCTTTTTCCAAAAGCAGGTCTTTGTTTAATGCCGATTCGATGGTGTTTAACAATTCCATCAATGTATTGAGATATTCTTTTCTGTCTGTTTCTGTTGCACCACCTTGCAAAATTCGTGCCGAAAAGCCAAACAAACTACAAATTAGGAAATCATTGGTTTGTTTGCTTTCATTTAACTGCATTTCAACAGATGTGTTTGAGCTTTCCTTGAATTTTGCACCTTCATTCAGTACGACTACACTATCTTTATCATTGCTATACAAATTTCTCCATGCATCTTTGATACTTTTGATTGCTTTGTCAGTGAGTCTGTTCTCCGCTTCAATGAATCCACGTTTATTACCACCTTTTTGTACCGCCTTTTTTTCAAAATTCATTGTAGTATATGATGTTTCAAAAAGTAATGGTTTTTCTTGGTGCAATGGTGTTCCGCTTGCACCATCTCGACACATTCGCCGTAATTTCAAAAATTCAAAAGGAAAATATGTTTTCCCTTGCACTTGTATGATGTAATTTTTGAATATTGGGTCTATGGTTGGCAATACAGACAATTTATTTTCTTGCACATGATACAATCCCATAAACGCTCCACGTTCTTTTTTTATATATGCGAAGCCACCTTTGCCCAGATAGTAATCCTCAAGCATATTTTTCCAAAATTCCACAACCGTGAGTGTATCTCCTGTATCCTTGTTCAATAGATGTAAACGTTTATCGTTTCGTTGTTCCTCAATTTCCCCATTTTCGTTCATCTGAAACAACTGTATTGGCAGTCTTGCCACATCACCCGACAATTTTTGAATACAAGACGCAACCATTGGTATCTCTAACATTTTTTGTTTTGTCAAACCATCAGAATTAAATAATGCTTGCAGAAGGCTATCTTCTGTTTGTATCATTCCTTGTTCTGGTTGGTCTGTACGTTCTTCTTTTCGTTTTTTCCAAAATCTCAATCTCTCACCCCCTTATAATACCATTGCTCCCCAGCTATCTTCTTGCAAAATGGCATCTTGTTCTAGCAGATATATAGCGTTAATAAGCGATACCACCATATCCACTTTACCGCTTGACCGTTTTTTGTTGACATATTTGTTCAAATTTGTATCTTCCGTACATCTTGCATTTTGGAAATTGATTTCCAGCATTTTGTTTTCTTCATATCTGAATTTTTTGGAAAGTATGTACTCTTTGAGCAATTTTGTCGGGGAGTGCAGTGTCTTGGAATGTTGTATAATCTGCACACAGGTAATCGGACTTTTTTCGTCATTTTCCAGTTTCTGTACTGTTGACAATGCATTGAAACGGTCATATCCCAGTTGCATCACTTCCGCACCGTATGTATCTTGCAAATTTAGTATAAACTGCTCCACAAACCCATAATCAATGACTTCATCACCACAGGCAAAACATACACCCTCCTGTATCAGCCGTTTGTAATCAACGCCCTCCCGTTTGGATTTGATTTCTATTTTGTCCGCAGGAAGAAATCCCCATACCTTGGCATATATCATACCATTTTCATAACATGCCATTGCCACAGATGTGTTATCATCTGTTAGCGACAAATCCAGTCCCAAATAGACTTTTTTCCCTTGCCAAAATGCCATATCCTGCACGATGCGACATTCACGCACTTTCATGATGTCCACATAGCCCTCTGTTCCGATGCTCTTATACCTGATGTTGTTGTGTTTGCACAAATAATTTTCACGTTTGTTTTCATATTCAATAGCATCGGTGCGTTTTTCTTTGATATTCTCAAAGACATCTTCGTTCTTGACTGCAATAGGGTTGCTTTGGAAGATGAC
>JAHHTV010000060.1 GCA_020024395.1 Anaerotignum sp.
TGCATATGGTCAGCTTTTGGTTTGGCTTGCATTTATTGCGGCATTTGGTTGTGATACGGGGGCATATTTTACAGGTGTGGCATTTGGCAAACATAAACTCATTCCAGATTTAAGCCCAAAGAAAACCATAGAAGGTTCTGTGGGAGGGATTGTGACTGCAACGGTGTTGGCTTTGCTTTATGGTGTGTGGCTGCAAAAATCATTTGTATTAGAAGGTGTGAATGTGCTGTTGCTATGCGGTTTGACAGGGTTTTTTGGCTCTTTTTTGGCACAGATTGGCGATTTGTCAGCATCTGCAATGAAACGTATGACAGGAATTAAAGATTTTGGTAATTTGATGCCAGGACATGGTGGCGTTTTGGATAGATTTGACAGCGTGATATTGACAGCACCTGTTGTATATTATATTATGTTGCTTTTGATGAAAGTACCTTTTTGATAAGGGGGGAAAATATATGAAAAAAATCGCAATATTGGGTTCTACCGGTTCCATCGGTACACAAACATTGGAAGTGGTAGACGTGTTGCAAGATATTGAGGTTTTGGGGATAAGCGGAAACCAAAATATCAAATTATTGGAACAACAAGCAAGAAAATATCGTCCACATTTGGTGGCAGTGATGGAAGAAAAAAATGCAAAAGTGTTAAAACAAACACTGTCTGATACAAATTGTAAAGTGGTTTGCGGTATGGAGGGGCTTGTGGAAGTGGCAACGATGACAGAAGTTGATACCGTTGTGACATCGGTTGTGGGAAATGTGGGGTTACGTCCGACATTTGCAGCGATATCTGCAGGTAAAAACATTGCTTTGGCAAATAAAGAAACATTGGTTTCCGCAGGACAGTTGGTTATGGATTTGGTGAAACAAAAAGGCGTTGCATTATATCCTGTGGATAGCGAACATTCTGCGATATTTCAGTGTTTGCAAGGAAATGCAGAAAATGATATCAGAAGAATATTGCTGACAGCATCTGGTGGCCCTTTTCGTGGCAGAACAAAACAGGAATTGGAATGTGTGACAGCCGCAGATGCATTGAAACACCCAAATTGGAATATGGGACAAAAAATCACCATAGACTCTGCAACATTGATGAACAAGGGTTTGGAAGTGATGGAAGCAAAATGGCTGTTTGGTGTGGATACAGAGCAGATTGAAGTGCTGATACACCCACAAAGTATTATACATTCTGCTGTGGAGTATGCAGATGGTGCTGTGATGGCACAAATGGGGGAACCTGATATGCGTGTACCCATACAATATGCTTTGACATATCCCAAAAGGGTAAAAAATCCATTCCCGAAAATAGATTTTGCACAATGTTGTCAGTTGACATTTGAAAAACCAGATACAGAAACATTCCGTTGTTTGGTTTTGGCGTATGAAGCATTAAAAATAGGTGGTACAATGCCTGCAGTATTGAATGCGGCAAATGAAATTGCTGTTGCAAAATTTTTGCATGGGGATATTGGATTTTTAGATATTCCTGTACTGATAGAAAAGACAATGCAGGCATATACTATAAAAAAACAATATACATTAGAGGATTTGCTGGAAGCAGATACTTGGGCAAGAACATTTGCAACAGAAACGAAAATTTGATTTTTTTTGGAGGTGATTACCATATTGGTATCGATTATTATTTCTTTGATAGTTATTGGTGTGTTGGTGATTGTACATGAATTTGGGCATTTTATTGTTGCCAAAAAATCAGGTGTTTGGGTAGAAGAATTTGCTGTGGGTATGGGGAAAAAACTTTGCTCAAAACAATGGGGAGAAACAGAATACAGCTTACGATTGTTCCCTTTGGGTGGTTTTTGCAGACTGCATGGTGAAACAGAAGAAGGAGAAATTACAGAAAAGTCATTTTTGAGTAAATCTGTTTGGGTGAGAATGGCAGTGATGGCAGCAGGCCCTGCGATGAACTTTTTATTGGCTTTGGTTTTGATATTTGGGCTAAGTGCCACAGGACATATGATACAGCCGAAAGTATCTGCAGTTATGGAAAATTCACCCGCACAAGAAATCGGCTTGCAAGAAGGTGATGAAATTTATCGTATCAATGGAAAACGTATCCATATTTATGATGAAATGCAAGCGATGATGTTGCAAAATGGCGGGAAACCTATTTCTTTGGAATGCAAAAGAGATGGAAGATTATATGAATATCAATTAACACCACAATACAACGAGGAAACAAAAAGTTATTTGATGGGCTTTACACCAACAATTCAAAATGGTTTGTTTTCTGAAAAAATAGACGGATATGATACAGCATCTGTTTTGGAAACAGTGCGTTATAGCTATTTTTCCATGATGAATTATGTCAAAATGACAGCAGAAGGTCTTGTGCGTGTGTTTACGATGCAAGCATCCCCTGATGAGTATGGTGGTCCGATATCCATTGTCAAAGTGGTGGGAGATAGTTATGCGTCTGGTATGACATATGGCATTGGTGCAGCATTGCAAAATGTGATTTATATTGCAGCGGTGTTAAGTGCCAATTTGGGTGTTTTGAATTTATTTCCGATACCTGGATTAGATGGTGGCAGAATATTACTGTTGTTGATTGAAATATTACGCAGAAAACCAATGAACCCCGAAACGGAAAGCAAAATACTGTTTGGTGGTTTTATATTTTTGATGGGATTTATGGTGTTTGTGATGTATACAGACATTACAAAATTATTTTGAAAAGACTGTGCAAACAGTCTTTTTTATTTGATTTTGTATGTGAAATCCGTTAGAATACAGTTGTAGAGAACAAGAAAGGATAGATGGTTATGGAACAGATTTTTCAAGTGGGGCCAATTCGTCCGCCAAGTGAAGCAAACAGTTTGCTTTTGCGTGTGACAGAAAATTGTCCTTGGAATAAATGTAAATTTTGTATGTTATATAAAAAAAATGATTTTCATACACGCCCTGTGGCGGATATTAAAAAAGATATTGATGTGATGGCAGAATATCGTGACCGCATATTGCAACATAAAAATGGTGAAGATTGGAATATGGCTGCTTTACAGGCAGAATATTTATCTTTGTCATCAGAAAACGAAATGATGTGTTATCAAATGGTGTTTCGTTGGCTGACAGAAGGTGATAGCCAAGCAATATTTTTGCAAGATGCGAATACAATGGTATTACGACCAGAATGGTTGATAGAGATTGTTTGTTATGTGAGAGAGCGTTTGCCAGAAATACAAAGAATTACATCTTATGGTAGAGCCAATACATTGGCAAAAATTTCGGATGCGGATTTCAAAGCATTGCGACAAGCAGGTCTTGACCGTATTCATTCTGGATACGAGTCTGGTTCTGATAAAGTATTGCAAATGATTGCAAAAGGTGCAACACAGGAAGAAGAAATTATTGGTGGTCAAAAAGTGAGAAATGCAGGTATTGAATTGTCTATTTATTTTATGCCTGGTGTAGGAGGAAAAGCACTATCAGAAGAAAATGCATTGGAAACAGCAAAAGTTATCAATGCGGTTGACCCTGATTTTGTGAGATTGCGTACATTTGTATTGCGTACAGGTTCTTTGATGGAAGAATTGCAAAAAAACGGGCAGTATGTAGAGCCGACAGATATGGAAAAATTGAAAGAGATTAGGCAAATGATTGCCTACATTGATCCAAAAAAAGCAAGAGGTACATTGAAAAGTGACCATATCATCAATTTGTTGCAACAAGTGAATGGAAGTTTGGATAAAGATATTCCATTTATGCTTTCTTATATTGATGCGTATTTGGCTTTGCCCGAAGTAGAACAAAAAAAATATCAGCTGGCACGTCGTATGGGATTTCCTTTGGATTGGAAACAGTTATACCGCTTGAAAGAAACAGATATGGCGTATATTACAGATTTGGCAAAAAATATTGTGGATGAAAAACAATGGGAAGCATTATTGCATAGCTATACAGACCGTTATATTTGAAAAGAGGTGAATATGCATGACACAGATGGATGTTGTAACAAAATTGATACCAATATTGTTGGTATTGTGTATTATATGGTATAATATGAGAAAGATGAAACGCAATATCAATGCAATGAAGCAAGAACATTGCAGTGGCTCTTGTCAAGGGTGTGTGCATAGTGGTTCTTGTGGTACACAAGAGAAAAAAGAAGATTGACGAACAGGGGGATTTTCTATGAAAAAACAACAGATAACAGCTTTGTTTTGCAGTATGGCTTTGATGATGGGAAATGTTTATGCATATGCGGCACCACAAGATATTACCATCACAGTCAATGGTGACAATATTGTTTTTGACGGACAAAAACCTGTGATACAAAATGATATTACATGGATACCATTGCGTGGCGTGTTGGAAACATTAGGCGTTGATGTAGCTTGGAACAAAGATACCAAAACAATCACTTTGGTAGAAGGTGACAAAGTGGGAATATTGACAATGGATAATGATGTATTTCAAGCAGGTAACAAAGAAGTTTCCATTGATGCACCTGTGCAAAATATGAATGGCTCAGCAATGATACCATTGAGAACCGTTTCCGAGTATTTTGGAGCTGATGTGCAGTGGAATGGCGAAACAAGAACGATTTTCATTACCAAACAACCACAAGTGAAATATGTGACAGATAAAACATATAAAAAAGAAGTGAAAAACGACAATGGTGAAGTGGTTGTTTTGGCAACGGCTGTGTATCCTGTGCTGACATTGGAAGTGCCAGATGCAAAAAGAAATGAAATTAACAAAATGATTGAGAAAAAAGCAAAAGAAGCAGTGGATACTTATATCGCACAAACAAATACAGATAAAACAGATGCAGATGGCAAACCAATCACATATCAAATGGTAATTTCTTATGAAGATATGTATTATGGTAATGGCAAACTTTCCTATTTAATGACAGCAAAAGAATTTTATAACAATAGCAATCATACAAATATGGGATTTGGTATGACATTTGATTTGACAACAGGTAAACAAATGAGATTGTCTGAATTGACGGCAGTGGCTGCTGGAAAATCAGAACAAAAATACATAGCTGCACAGTTACAAGATGATGTCAGAAAACACCCAACTGCATATATGGTGGATGCTATCACAACATTGGATAACCCAGAAACAAAATTGGGTTACTATTTGAAAGATGATACAACATTGACGTTGTTTGCAGAAGCGGGCAGTATCAAAGAGGCAAAAGAAGGTATTGTAAAAGTGGATATCAAAAAATAATATTTTTTCGACAGGTGTGTAAAAAATACACACCTGTTTTTTGTAGAAAAACAGAAAATATTTTTATATAATTTGCATAAAAAATGCAGACAGAAAGAAAAAAGTTTTGCAAATATCACGAAGCGGTGGTACAATCAAACTGCAAATATGCAATTATGTATATGTTAAGGAGGGTTTCTATGAAAAGAGGTAGAATTTTATCAGCAGTGTTGTCAACAGCCATGATATTTGGTTTATCTGTGCCTGCATTTGCCAATGATTTAAAGGGTAAATTGGTGGTATTGCACACAAACGACATTCATGGATATTATGACACAACAGAAACAGCTATTGGTATTGCGGGTGTTGTAGGTCTGAGAGAATATTATAAAGCACAAGGTGCAGATGTAATATTGGTGGACGCTGGCGACTTTTCACAAGGTACAACATTGGTAAACCATGAACAGGGTATCAAATCAGCAAAATATTTGGCAGCAGCAGAATATGATGCAGTCACATTGGGCAACCATGAATTTGACTTTGGCTTTGAAGCTGTGAACAAAAATGCAGCATATTTGAAAGAAGCAGGCGTACCTGTATTAGATGCTAATATTTTGAAAAAAGGCACAGATACCCCTTATTTTGATGACAATATAGTGATTGAAACAGAAGGCTTGAAAGTGGGTGTTTTTGGTTTGGATACACCAGAAACACAAACAAAATCCAGTCCAAGCAGCGTCAAAGACTTGACATTTTTAGACGAACAAGCAATGTTTGACTGTGCACAAGAACAGGTAAAAACATTGGAAGCAGAAGGCTGTGAATACATCATTGCATTGACACATTTGGGCGTTGATGACGAAAGTATGGGCAGACGTTCCATTGACTTGGCTGAAAATGTAAAAGGTATTGACTTGATTGTGGACGGTCATAGCCATACAGAAATGGACGGCGGTCAAATGGTTGGCGAAACCATGATTGTCAGCACAGGTTGTTATTTGAAAAATGTAGGTACTGTAGTTGTGGATAAACAAACAAAACAAGAAACTGCAAAATTGGTACCTGTGGCAGACTTTGCAGCAAAATATAAATATGACGAAACATTAAAAAAACAAGTTGCAGATGATAAAGCAGAAATTGATAAATATTACAATGGTATCTTTGCAACAAGCAAAGTAGATTTAGATGGTAAAAAAGACCCAGGTGTGAGAACAGAAGAAACAAATTTGGGTGACTTTACTGCTGATGCATATTTGTATGCTGCAAAAGAATATGTAAAATCCGAAGGTTTGGATTTGCAAGTGGATATTGCATTGTCAAATGGTGGTGGTATCCGTGCAAGTATTCCAAAAGGTGAAATCAGCATGAATACATTATATACGGTATTCCCTTATGGCAATTCTTTGGTATTGGTAACTGTAACAGGTGAACAGCTTTTGGAAATTTTGGAAGCTTCCACATTTGCAACACCAACAGCCATTGGTGGGTTCCCTCAAATCGCTGGGGCTTCTTATACAGTCAATACAGCAGTAAAATATGTGAATGGCAAACAATATCCAGATTCTACATATTTTGCACCTGCAAACCCCGGCAGCCGCGTAACAATTAACGAAGTAGGCGGAAAACCTTTTGATTTGAATGCAAATTACACACTTGCAGTAAACGCATTCCAAGCAGAAGGTGGAGATACTTACTATGCATTGACACAAGGTTCTTATATACAAGATACTGGTTTGACAGATGCGGAAGTTTTGATTTCTTATGTAAAATCTATGAACAATGTGATTGACGAAACATATGCACAGTCACAAGGCAGAATTAAAATCGTTTCTGAAGCAGCAGCAAAACCTGAAACAGCAGAAAAACCTGAAGTACCAGCAGTACCAGAACAAAAACCTGAAGTGCCTATGAAAGATTTGACAGAAGCAAAACCTGTACAAAAACCAGTAGAACAAACAGAAGTATCTCCTTCCAAATTGTATACAGTTGTAGCAGGCGATAACCTGTGGAAAATTGCGAAAAAAGAATTGGGCGATGGTACAAAATGGACAAACATTTATGAAGATAACAAAAAACAAATTGCAAATCCAAATAAAATTTCCATTGGTCAAAAATTGGTCATTGATAAAGTAGCATAATGAGAAGTCAAAAGAGAAATTCTCAATTTTTGAGAATTTCTCTTTTCTTTTTGGTTATAGTATCCATATGACATTTTATTTTCAAATAAATGTTATGACTTGCAGTAATTTGAAAATGTGTTATAACAATAAAAATTCATACAAATGTAATGATTTTGTAATGTATGTTTATGATTTTGAAAAAAGGAGTTGGTTTTATGAAACGGGTAGCAGGTGTGACAGCGGCAGTTATGCTTTCCATGCAGATGAGCGTGGTGGGGTATGGTGCAGTTACAAACAATGCTTCCGCTTGGGCAGTTCCCCATATACAAGAAGCAGATACATTGGGACTAGTAACAGATGATTTGTTGCAGGACGCAAAAAGTGCAATTACCAGACAAGAATTTTGTCATATGTTGGTACGATTTTATGAAAAAACAACTGGAAAAACAGCGCAACCTGTGGCAGAAAATCCTTTTACGGATTGCGATGATAAAGATGTTCTGGCGGCATATGGATTGGGGATTGTTTCTGGTATAGAACCAAATCACTTTTATCCAGAGCGTACACTCACAAGAGAACAAATGGTAAGTATGCTGGTACGAACAATGGAGGTTTGTGGGGTAGATATGCTGTCTTATGCAAAATACAATCCTTTTGCAGATACAAAAACTTTGTATACAAATTCTATAAAAAATATCAATAAAGCATATGGGGCAGGTTTGATTTCGGGGTATGATGCAGAAACTTTTGCGCCGAAAAAAGCATTATCTGTGCAAGAAGCAGTGGCTACGTTTGTGAGCAGTTATCATTTTTATGAAACAAGCAAAAAACAAGTGCAAACAAAACCAAAAACACAACCACAAAATAACAAAACAGAAGAACCAAAAACACAGCCACAAGATAACAAAGCAGAACAACCAAAAGCAGAGCCACAAGATAGCAAAACAGAACAACCAAAAACAGAAGTGGCACAAAATAATGATATTCACTTTGGTGACAAAACGATAACACTGGGACAAACAGCACAGCAAATAC
>JAHHTV010000061.1 GCA_020024395.1 Anaerotignum sp.
AACCAGAATTTTTGAACCGTATTGATGATATGATTGTATTCCATGCTTTGACAAAAGAAAATGTATTGGAAATTGTAAAATTGATGACAGACAGCGTTGCAAAACGTATTGCAGAAAATTTGCAAATCAAAGTGATATTTACAAAGAAAACATTAGAAAAATTGGCAGAAGCAGGATATGACAAAGCATATGGTGCAAGACCTTTGCGTCGTACCATACAATCAAAAATTGAAGACGCTTTTGCAGAAGAATATCTCAAGGGCGGATTTGTGGCAGGACAAAAAGTTTCTGTTGGTGTAAAAACAAATGGCTTTTCATTTCGTGTCGTAAAATAAAAAAAATGAAGAAAGAAAGCGAATTTTGCTATATACTGAATGAAAAAAGTATGCTATAATCATGGATACAATCCATAAAGTCGTATATTTTTTGGTATAACAATTCAGAATGCTTAGGAGGTAAGCAAAATGGCAGTTATTGAAGAACTAATCAGAAAAGAAGATAATGGAAGTATTAGCTTTGGCAATTATCTGATGGATGAAAAGAAAAAAGTGCTGGACTTTGAAGTGCAGGGCGATTTGTATAAAATCAAAACATATTATGAAATTACAAAATTAGAAAAAAATGGTAAAATGCTTTTGGAAGCAGTACCAGGTGCTACAATATTTCATTTTATACAAAATGAAAAAGGGGTTTCTTTTCAGGTGGAAGCGGCAGAAGATGTGCAGTTGACATTGGAATTGGAAGCAGAAACAGAATACAAAATATTGGTAGATGATGTCAATGTAGGCAAAATGAAAACCAATATGGCAGGAAAAATCAATTTTGCTGTAGAAGTACAGAAAACAGCAACAGATATCAAAATTGAAAAAATCGGATAATATCAAAATGGACTGTGTAAACAGTCCATTTTTTGAAAAAGAGGTGATGTGGTTGAAAGTCAAAACCATATATATTTGTACAAATTGCGGTTACCAAAGCCCAAAATGGATGGGAAAATGTCCAGACTGCAATGAATGGAATACATTTACAGAAAAAACAGAACAAAAACAAACCGCAGGCAAAAAAACAATGACAGAAAAACCACAACTTTCTCGACTGGCTGATGTGGAAAGCAAAAAAAGTGAAAGGTTGTTGACAGATATTGGTGAATTTGACCGTGTGATGGGGGGCGGTATTGTCAAAGATTCTGTCACAATATTGACTTCCCCACCAGGTGGCGGGAAATCCACTTTATCTTTGACAGTTGCTTGCCGTTTGGCAGAAAAAGGCTATCGTGTGTTGTATGCAACAGGTGAGGAAAGCGAAAGTCAAATCAAAAATCGTGCAGATCGTATATTGGAAAATATTGACAGAAATATTTGGATATTGGCAGACACTTCTATGGATGCTGTGTTACAAGCCATTGCAGAAGTGGATGCAGATTTTATCATATTGGATAGTATACAAACATTTGCTTTGTCAGAGTTTTTCCCTTCTCGTGCAGGCAATCCTACACAAACGATGGAATGTGCGTCCGCATTGGTACAAACAGCAAAAAATAAACAGCGGCAACGTGCCATTTTGATGATTGGACAAATGAATAAAAATGATGAAATTGCTGGTTTGCGTGCATTGGAGCATTTGGTGGATACAGTGCTTGTTTTGGAAGGAGAAGGATTGGACGAGCTGCGTGGGCTGATTGCGACAAAAAATCGTTTTGGCAGTACAGGCGAAATGGGATTTTTTGCAATGACAGAAAAGGGTATGACTTCTATTGATAATCCATCAGCATATTTTATTACAAAGCGTGACAAAAATATGCAGGTTTCCGGTAGTGCTGTTACGGTGTTAAGAGAGGGCTCTCGTCCAGTTGTGGCAGAGATAGAAAGCTTGGTTTCACAGTCATTTACGCCATATCCCTCTCGCATTAGCGAAGCCATGAAAAAAGATACATTGCATACATTGCTTTCGATATTGGAACAGCGTGGTGGTATCAAATTATATGACAAAAACGTGGTTGTCAAAACGACAGGCGGTTTGGCATTGAAAGAACAAGCGGCAAATTTAGCGGTTTTGATGAGCATTGTTTCTTCTGTGAAAAATAAACCCATTCCCATAGATTGGGCTTTTTTGGCAGATGTGGGTTTGACAGGAGAATTGAAACGTGTGCCAGCAATGGAAAGCCGTATCAAAGAGTTAGACCGTATGGGATATGCTATGATTGTAACAGCGGGTGGTTGTGCAAATGGATTGCAGCTTTCTCATGCAAAAGTCAAAGAATGTCATAATTTACAACAAGTGATACAGATGCTTTTATCAGAAAGATAGTTTTTTTGATAGAGGGTATCAATACAACTTATGGCTATGTTTCTATTTTTATAGTTTACGAATGAAATAAGCTATATTATAATAAGTAGATAAGGGCAAAAACATCTGTCTTTACAGTAAAAATACACAAAGGAGGTATGATTAGTATGCAGCAAGTAGAAATTAAAAAGTTCAAAAAGGTGCTGGTAGCCAATCGTGGTGAAATTGCCATTCGTGTATACCGTGCTTTGAGTGAACTGGGTATCCAAACAGTGGGTATTTTCTCAAAAGAAGATAAATATTCCCTGTTCCGTACAAAAACAGATGAGGCATATATGCTCAATCCTGAAAAAGGCCCGATTGATGCATATTTAGACATTGATAATATTATCAAAATTGCAAAAACAAAAGGTGTGGACGCAATTCACCCTGGTTATGGATTTTTGTCAGAAAATCCAGATTTTGTATCCGCTTGTAAAAAAGCAGGCATTGCATTTATTGGTCCAGATGTGGAAGTTATGTATGCAATGGGGGATAAAATTTCTTCTAAAAAAATGGCAATCGAATGTCAAGTACCCATTATTCCCGGCGTAGACCATGCCATTCGCAGTTTAGACGAAGTGATGGAAGTTGCACAAAGAGTTGGCTATCCAGTGATGCTGAAAGCAAGTAATGGTGGTGGCGGTCGTGGTATGCGTATTGTAAACAACGCAGAAGAAATGCCAAAAGAGTTTGCAGAAGCTAGAAACGAAGCAAAAAAAGCATTCGGTGATGACAAAATTTTCGTAGAAAAATATCTCCGTGACCCAAAACATATTGAAGTACAGGTTTTGGGTGATAAATATGGTAATGTGGTACATTTGTTTGACAGGGACTGTTCTGTACAAAGACGTCACCAGAAAGTTGTGGAATTTGCACCTGCTTTTACAATCAGCGATGCAGTGAGAGAAAAAATATTTGCAGATGCTGTGCGTTTGTCAAAACACGTGGGTTATAAAAATGCTGGTACACTGGAATTTTTGGTTGATGCAGATGAAAATTACTATTTCATTGAAATGAACCCTCGTATACAAGTGGAACATACTGTGACAGAAGCAGTGACAGGTATTGATATTGTACAAGCACAGATTTTGATTGAAGAGGGCTATCCTTTGACATCTCCTGAAATCGGTATTGCTTCACAAGAGGATATTAAATGCAGTGGGTATTCTATACAGTTGCGTGTAACAACCGAAGACCCTGCAAACAATTTCTTGCCAGATACTGGTAAAATCAGCGTGTATCGTTCTCCTGCGGGTAATGGTATCCGTTTGGATGGTGGTACTGCACATACAGGCGGCGAAATTACACCATTTTATGATAGCTTGCTTGTAAAAATCATTGCACATGACAGAACATTTGAAGGTGTGACAAGAAAAGCAGTCAGAGCGATTAAAGAAACCAGGATTCGTGGTGTGAAAACAAACATTCCATTTTTGATTAACGTATTGCAAAGTGATGTTTGGAATGCAGGTAAATGCACTACAACATTCATTGAAAAAACACCAGAATTGTTCCATATTGTATTGGGACAAGACAGAGCAACCAAAATTGCAGAATTTATTGGGAACAAAATTGTCAATGAGTCAAAAGGGCAAAAACCAGAATTTGACCCCATTGTGACACCATCTTTTGGTAAAAATGAAGATGGAACCACAATCCGTGTAGCAGGTGCAAAAGATAAATTCTTGAAAATGGGTGCAAAAGATTTCACACAAAGCCTTTTGCAAGAAAAAAGATTGCTGGTAACAGATACCACAATGCGTGACGCACACCAATCTTTGATGGCAACACGTTTGCGTACAAATGATTTGGTTGTGGCAGCACCTGCAACCAATATGGCAATGGCAAATGCATTCTCTGTGGAAGCATGGGGCGGTGCAACATTTGACGTGGCATATCGTTTCTTGGCAGAATCTCCATGGAGAAGATTGCAACAGCTTTCTGAAGCAATGCCAAATACACTGATTCAAATGTTGTTGCGTGCATCAAATGCAGTGGGCTATGCAAACTATCCAGATAATGTGGTAAAAGAATTTATCAAAGTTTCTGCGGAACGTGGCGTAGATGTATTCCGTATTTTTGATAGCTTGAACTGGATGGAAAATATGAAAATGCCCGTGGAAGAAGCACTCAAAACAGGTAAAATTGTAGAAGGTGCAATTTGTTATACAGGCGATATTTTAGACCCACATGAAACAAAATATACATTGGATTACTATATCCGCAAAGCAAAAGAATTGGAAGCAATGGGTTGTCATATATTTGCAATCAAAGATATGGCAGGTTTGCTCAAACCTTATGCAGCAAAAGAACTGTTCAAGGCACTCAAACAAGAATTGCATATTCCTTTGCAGTTGCATACACATGATACCACAGGCAATGGTGTCAGTACGGTGTTGATGGCAGCAGAAGCTGGCGTGGATATTGCCGATTTGGCAATTCAGTCTATGAGTTCTTTGACAAGCCAACCTTCTATGAATGCAGTTGTGGAGGCGTTGAAAGGTACAGAACGTGACACAGGATTGGACACAGAACAGCTTGTGGAATTAAGCAACTATTATCAAGGTGTTAGACAGATTTTCGCAGGTTTTGAAAGCGAAATGAAAACACCAAACACAGAAATTTATAAATATGAAATCCCTGGTGGTCAGTATTCCAACTTACTGGCACAGGTAAAAGCAATGGGTTCTGCGGATAACTTTGAAGAAATCAAACATTTGTATAAAGAAGCAAATGAGTTGTTGGGAAATATCGTAAAAGTAACACCTTCTTCCAAAGTGGTGGGTGATATGGCGATATTCATGTCCAAAAATGGATTGAACAAAAACAACATTTTGACAGAAGGTAAAGACCTTTCTTATCCTGATTCTGTTGTGGATTACTTCATTGGTAACATTGGACAACCAGAAGGCGGTTTCCCAAAAGAATTGCAAGAAATCGTA
The DNA here is from genome assembly GCA_020024395.1 of Anaerotignum sp. Classification (GTDB taxonomy): domain Bacteria; phylum Bacillota; class Clostridia; order Lachnospirales; family Anaerotignaceae; genus Anaerotignum. The sequence continues at coordinate 5,271 of JAHHTV010000061.1, forward strand.
TTGAAAGGCAAACAGCCCATCAATGGCAGAGCAGGTGCTTTGATGCCACCTGCAGACTTTGATGCCATTATAAAACATTTGCATGACAATCATGTTATGAAAAAAGTAAATCCTAGAAATATTATCAGTTACGCATTATATCCAAAAGTATATGATGATTATTGCGACCATTGGGAATATTATACCGATGTATCAAAACTGACAAGTGATGTATATTTCTTTGGTTTGGCAAAAGGGGAAGAAACTTCCATCGAAATCGGCGAAGGAAAAGAAATACTTATCAAATTTATTGATATGTCTGAACCAGATGCAGAAGGTTTCCGTGCTTTGACATTTGAAATCAATGGTGTTATGCGTGAAGTGAAAATTCTGGATAAGAATTTGGAAATTAAGAGCGATGGTAAGCTGAAAGCAGATAAAAATAACCCTTATCATTTGGGTTCTTCTATCCCTGGTACCATCAGCAAAGTGCTTGTAAAAGAAGGCGAAGCTGTGAAGAAAAACCAAGCATTGATTACCATAGAAGCAATGAAAATGGAAACATCTATTGTTGCAAAAGAAGATGGTGTTGTGGATAAAATTTATGCGGCAGAAGGCGAAAAAGTCAGCCAAGGCGATTTGTTGATTTCTTTTGTACAAGAAGAAGCATAAAAAATACAATACAAAAACGATATCAAGGAGAATGCTTTGAAAATCAAAGCGTTCTCTTTTTTTGATTTGTGTTTTATATTTTTGTCATAATTTTGTTGTGTTGTGTGCATACTATGCAAAACATGACATTTTGGAGGTGGCTTATTTGAAAACAGACCAGCCAGCACAACAAAAATATGCTGAAATTGTAGAAAAACATACACCCAAAAGCCCGATATTCAAAAATTGTTTATTGGCTTTTGTTTCAGGTGGTTTGATTTGCACATTTGGAGAATTTTTATTGCAAATGTATGGGCAATATGGTTTTTCAAAAGATGATGCGGCATTATTGACTTCTACAACATTGATATTGATTTCTGCAATATTGACAGGATTGGGGTTATATGGAAAATTGGGAAAATATTGTGGCGCAGGTACAGAAGTACCTATCACAGGTTTTGCAAATTCTGTGGTATCGCCTGCCATTGAATACAAAAATGCAGGTTTGGTATTGGGCATGGCAGCAAAAATGTTTGTTTTGGCAGGCCCTGTCATTGTGTATGGCACATTGACATCTGTGGTTGTTGGAATTTTGTATTATTTTTTGGGGCGGTGAACGTATGAAAAAAAGATTGGGAAAACAAACAGTAAAACTGCAAGAGCCTGTGCATATCATTGCGGTGGCTTCTACGGTTGGACAAAAAGAAGGTGAAGGGCCTTTGGGAAAATATTTTGATAAAATTGAGCAAGATGCCATGATGGGACAGGACTCTTGGGAAAAAGCAGAAAGCCAATTTGTGGAACAAAATATGGCTTTGGTGTTGCAAAAAGCCAATATGCAACCCAGCCAAATAGATTATATTTTGTGTGGGGATTTGCTCAATCAGTGTATTGGCACAACATATGGTATCAAAGACTTTTCTATACCATTTTTAGGCGTTTTTGGTGCTTGTTCCACAATGGGAGAAATGATGAGTTTAGGAAGTATGCTCATTGATGGTGGATTTGCAGAATATGTACTTGGTGGGGCATCCAGCCATTTTTGTTCTGCCGAAAAACAATTCCGTTTTCCGCTTCCACTTGGGACACAACGCCCACAATCTGCCACATGGACAGTGACGGGTGATGGTGCAGTGATACTTGCAAAAAAAGGGGAGGGCCCTGTGATTACAGAAATCACAACAGGTAAAATTGTGGATATGGGGATTACAGATGCCAACAACATGGGGGCAGCAATGGCACCTGCGGCAGTTGATGTGCTTTTGGCACATTTCAAAGAAACTGGTCGTACACCGCAAGATTATGATGTGATAGCGACAGGAGATTTGGGATATGTGGGGCATCAGTTGGTTGTGGAATTGATGCAAAAAGAAGGGTATGATATGGGAGAGCAGTACACAGATTGTGGAATTGAAATTTTTGATAAAGAAATGCAAGATACCCATTCTGGTGGTAGCGGTTGTGCTTGTTCCGCAGTTACATTTTGCGGCTATTTTTATCCAAAGTTGTTGACAGGTGCTATCAAACGTATGCTGTTTTTGCCAACAGGTGCTTTGTTGAGTGCAGACTCTGTGCAACAAGGATTGCCCATTCCTGCGATTGCCCATGCAGTTGTGATTGAATATCAAAAGGGGGCGTCTATATGAATTATATCAAAGCATTTTTTGTGGGTGGTTTGATTTGTTTGATTGGTCAAATATTGATAGACAAAACAAAATTGACACCTGCTCGTATATTGGTGTTATTTGTGTGTGTGGGCTGCGTGCTAGGTGGATTGGGCTGGTATCCTATGCTTGTGGATTTTGGTGGTGCAGGAGCAACCGTACCTTTGACGGGATTTGGTAACAATTTGGCAAGAGGGGTAAAAGAAGAAATTGATGCTGTGGGAGCGATTGGGATTTTGACAGGTGGCTTAAAATCTGCCGCAGGGGGGTTAACAGCTGTAATGATATTTGCATTTTTAACAGCATTGATTGCAAAGCCAAAACAAAAATAAATCGTAAAAATTTATAGATGATTTCAAAAAAATTTCTCTTTTTTTTTGTAGCCTTTCTGTTTTTATCGTGATATAATAAATTTGTAACAAAATTATTTTAACAGGAAGGAAAGAAGGGAATGCACAAAGCGATTGGATCCAGAAAGGATTTTAGCAGACCGGAAGATGATGCTTTGCTGGCAGAGTATTATACATGTGTAAAAGACCTTTTTGCACATGAAATGGTACAGAAAATGGACGAACATGTACAACATTGCGATACAAGCCGTTTGCAACACAGTATCAATGTATCTTATTATAGTTTTTTGATTTGCTATCGTATGGGATGGGATTATCGTTCCGCTGCGAGAGCTGGTTTACTGCATGATTTGTTTTTCTATGATTGGAGAACAAAAAAATATC
>JAHHTV010000062.1 GCA_020024395.1 Anaerotignum sp.
TCTGCCTTACAAGCAGAGGGTCACAGGTTCGAGCCCTGTAACTCCCATGTTTTTTATTAACAATAAGGCGGAATAGCTCAGTTGGCTAGAGCATACGGTTCATACCCGTAGTGTCGGGGGTTCAAATCCCTCTTCCGCTATTGTATCATATAAAGTAAAACCGATTGGTTTTACTTTTTTATTGTGTTTGGAAAAGAGGCATAATATATGATAAAAATACGGTTTTGGTCTGATACCAAACAAGATGTTTGTGCTATTTTGGAAGAAGAGTTTCAAAAAGATGTAGAACAATGGATACAAAAAAATGTGATAATTTATTATTTGATAGCATGAATTATCCATGTGATATTCTAAAATGTGGGAAGAAGAAAAAATATAAGCCGCAATGATTGCGGCTTTTTTATATGATGTTTTGGTAAAATATGATGGTTTATGAAAATAAAAATGAGAATATTTTTTTGGTAATTGCAGAATATGGGGCATAACGAAATGGTATATCAAAATGATTGGTTTGGTGCAATACGCTTTTTTTATGGGAAAATGTATCAAATCCAACTTTCCCATGATAAGCACCCATACCACTATTGCCAATACCACCAAATCCCATGTTATCACCTGCAATATGCAAAATAGTGTCATTGATACAAACACCGCCAGATTGACATTTTTGTAATATGATGTGTATGTGTGCTTTATCATTTGTAAATAGATAAAGTGCCAAAGGAGAAGGCAATGTTTGCATTTTGGAAATGACTTGGTCAATGGTTTCAAATGTGAGTATGGGCAACAATGGCCCGAATATTTCTTCTTGCATGATGGTATCAGAAAATGAAACATTGTCAAATAATGTGGGGGCGATTTGCAAATGGGTTTTATCGCTTTGTCCACCATATATGATAGTGTTTTGTTGCATGAGGTTTTGTAATCGTAAAAAATGTTTTGAATCAATGATACGTCCATATTGTGGATTTTGTAATGGATTTTTGCCATATTGTTTTTGTATTTCTGTTTTGAGTGCTTGTATGAGCTTATCTTTAATGCTATGGTGACAATAAATGTAGTCAGGGGCAATACAAGTTTGTCCGCTGTTGACAAATTTGCCAAATACAATACGTTTTGCAGTCAGTGGTATATGAGCCGTTTCATCTACAATACAAGGGCTTTTACCGCCTAATTCAAGTGTTACAGGTGTGAGATGTGCCGCAGCATTTTTCATGACAATTTTGCCAATAGCAGGACTGCCTGTAAAAAAGATATGGTCAAAAGGTTGTTTTGACAATGTTTCTAAAACAGGTGGTGTGGCAATGCAAAAATGCACATATTTTGATGGAAAACATTGTTGACAGATTTTCTGTAATACATCATGGGTGTGTTTGGCATAAGGGCTTGTGGTACAAATGGCAGTGTTTCCTGCGGCTAGTGCTGTTACCAAAGGCTGCAAAGATAACAAAAATGGATAATTCCAAGGGGACACAATCCATGTGACACCATAAGGCACTGTTTGTATGAAACATTTTGCAGGCATTTGTAACAATGCAGGTGCTACTTTTTTGGGTGCTGAAAATTTTTTGATATGTTTGATAAAATAAGAAGTTTCAGATAACACAGTGCCAATTTCTGTGATATAACTTTCTGCTTCGGATTTGCCTAAATCAAGATATAATGCTTTTGTGATTTCATTTTCGTGTTGCAAAATGGCATGTTGCAATCTTTTGAGTGCTTGTATACGAAATGTGATGGGGAGTGTTTTTCCTGTGTGAAAAAATTGTTTTTGTGCTTGAAATATATGTTGTATGTTTGTCATAAAATCGCTCCTTTCTGATAACAGCATACCATAGTTGTTGCTGTTAATCAAAATAAAGTTGACAGTATATAGAAAACAGCATATGATGAATAAAGCAGAGATAAAAACACAATTCGGTCGGTAGTCCGAATGCGGTAAGTATACCGTCAGTAACCTGCCTCCTTGGTTGTCCCTTCTTTGCATAAAAAATATATAAAGGAGGGCGTGACAATGGAACAGATACAAGTGACATTGACCGTATGTTTTGAACAACCGTTTTGGATTGGTGTTTGTGAATGTGTATCAAAAGAGGGGATACAGGCAAAAAAAGTGATATTTGGTGCAGAACCGCAAATGCAAGAAATATTGCAAATGGTGCAAAAAAGATGGTATCAAAATATACAATTTGGTAAATGTATTTCGATTGCAAAAAAAGAAGTGATTCATAAAAATCCAAAACGCATACAGAGACAAATTAAAAAACAAACAAAATTATGTGGTGTTGGCACAAAAAAATATCAGGAAACAGAAAAGCAAAGCAGACAAAGAAGCAGAACAAAAACAAAAATTTCTGAAAAAACAACAAAAGAAAAAAGAGAAACATCGTGGACATTGAAGAAAGGAAGAAAAATGATATGATGCGGGTTGGTTCAGGCTATGATGTGCATAAGTTGGTAGAAAATAGAGATTTGATATTGGGTGGAGTCAAAATTCCTTATGAAAAAGGCTTGCTGGGACATTCTGATGCGGATGTGTTGTTGCATGCCATTATGGATGCGTTATTGGGTGCGGCAGCATTAGGAGATATTGGTTGTCATTTTCCAGATACAGACCCTGCATACAAAGGGGCAGATAGTAAAAAATTATTATATTGTGTTTTAGACTTGATTTCTCAAAAAGAGTATTGTATAATCAACATTGACGCTACAATTATTGCACAAAAACCTAAGCTGAAACCATATATTTTAAAAATGCGAGAGCATATTGCAGCGGTTTTGGGCATAGAATTAGACCAAATTAATGTGAAAGCAACCACAGAAGAAGGTCTTGGATTTACAGGAAAAGGAGAAGGCATTGCCGCATCGGCGGTTTGTCTTTTGCAAAAAAATAATGGCGAAAAAGTAATGATGGAAAAGAGTAGTCCTTTTATCGGCTGACAGAGAAAAGCGGTCTTGGTGAAAGGTGGTATCTATGGCATACACAATGACAAAATGTTGTGTGTGGTATGGGTGACATCTTAATAGACATGGGTGGAAATCGTTTTCGGTGCAAAAAGGGTGAAGTGCGTTCCTAAACTGAACAGGCGAAAATTTTTTCAGTAGCTTGTTTCCGTTGACAACGTTACAGTCTGAAAGTGAGATGGTTTTTTTGCATACAAAAAATCTGTCTAAGTAAAGTGGAACCACGGAGATGAACAGCTTCGTCTTTACATATGATGTAAAGATGGAGCTTTTTTTATTTTTGCTTTTATGAACCAGATGTACAGAACCACCAAAAGCAGTATCCAAATATTTGATAGAAACAATCTGAAAGGAGTATATGCAATGAAGGTTATGTGGAAAAGATTTATGGAAATGGTAGCGGTTGTCAAAGAAAAAGACCCTGCCATTCGTAGTACGTTGGAGGTGTTTTTATATCCCAGTTTTTGGGCAGTTATCAACCATCGCATTGCCCATAGATTATATAAAAAGAAACATTTTTTGGTTGCAAGAATGATTTCTCAAATATCCAGAGGTTTGACAGGAATTGAAATTCACCCAGGAGCAAAAATTGGAAAACACTTTTTTATTGACCACGGTATGGGCGTTGTGATTGGAGAAACAGCAGAAATTGGTGACAATGTCATGCTGTATCATGGTGTAACATTAGGTGGAACTGGCAAAGATAAAATCAAACGTCACCCAACGGTAGGCGATAATGTGTTGATTGGTGCAGAAACTATTGTGCTTGGCCCAGTATATATTGGTTCTAATACAAAAATTGGTGCAGGGTCTGTGGTTTTGGAAGATATTCCAGAAAATGTGACGGCTGTGGGTTCTCCTGCAAGAGTGGTCAGAAGAAATGGTATCCGCATTGAACCAACACCACCATCTGTATTTTTGCAAAGCAGAAAGAAGGCTGTTTGAGAAAAAGGAAGTAGTAGGTACATTGGTTTTATGATATAATAAAACAATATAAAGTGAGAAGATAAAAACCATACAATATGGATTATGGTATCATGGTAAAATAGAAACGGAAAAACAAATGTTTTATGGTATAAAAATACACCATAAATAAAAAAGAAAGGGAGGCAAAAGCAATGAAAGTATATAATACATTAACCAGACAAAAAGAAGAATTTATTCCACAAGAAGAAGGCAAAGTGAAAATGTATGTGTGTGGCCCAACCGTATATGATTACATTCATATCGGTAATGCACGTCCTTATGTAGTGTTTGATACAGTGAGAAGATATTTGGAATACAAAGGGTATGAAGTGACATATGTACAAAACTTTACAGATGTCGACGATAAAATTATAAACAGAGCAAACAAAGAACATAGCACAATGGAAGAAATATCCAATCGCTATATCGCAGAAGCATTCCATGATGCAGATGGTCTGAATGTCAGACGTGCAAGTGTACACCCTCGTGTGACAGAAGAAATGGACTTGATTGTGAATATGATACAAACTTTAATAGACAAAGGGTATGCATATGAAGATAATGGGACAGTATATTATGATACCAAAAAATTTGCAGAATATGGAAAATTGTCAAAGAAAAATTTAGATGAATTGATTGCTGGTGCAAGCGAACGTGTAACGATTGATGATGCAAAGAAAAATCCTACTGACTTTGTATTATGGAAACCGAAAAAAGAAGGCGAACCAAGCTGGAAATCTCCTTGGGGAGATGGCAGACCCGGTTGGCATATTGAATGCTCTGTAATGGCAAAGCATCATTTGGGGGAAACCATTGATATTCATGCAGGTGGGGAAGATTTGGTATTTCCACACCATGAAAATGAAATTGCACAAAGTGAAGCGGTAAATGGAAAACCTTTTGCAAAATATTGGTTGCATAATGGTTTTATCACTGTGGATAATGAAAAAATGTCAAAATCATTGGGCAATTTCTTTACAGTCAGAGATATTGCGGCACAATTTCCTTATGAAGTAATTCGTTTCTTTATTTTGAATGGACATTACAGAAGCCCTATCAACTTTAGTAGAGAATTGATGCAGGCTTGCCAAAATGGTTTGGAACGTATCAAAAATGCAAGAAAAGAACTGGCTTTCTTTATCAAAAACAAAGAAGATAGCGATTTGACAGCAGCAGAACAAGAAAAATTGCAAGAATTGGAACAATATAAAACACAGTTTGAAGCAGCGATGGATGATGATTTTAATACTGCAGATGCCATTTCTGTGATTTATGAATTGGTGCGTGACAGCAACATTGCAGTCAAAGCAAATGTTTCAAAAGCGTTTGCAGTGAAAATGCAGGATATGTTAGACCATTTGTGCAATGTTATGGGTGTTGCAGAAATTGTGGAAGATGAAATCTCTGACGAAGAAACTGCAAAAATTGAAGCATTGATTGCAAAAAGAACAGAAGCGAAAAAAGCAAAAGACTTTGCAGCAGCAGATGCCATTCGTGATGAATTGGCACAAATGGGTATTACAATCAAAGATACACGTCAAGGTGTACAATGGTTTAGAGGGTAAGTCATGAATTTTTTGGATTTGGATTTGATGTTGGGAAAAAAGGGGACACAAAAACCGAAAGAATTATCCCCTTTGACACTTGCTTATGTGGGTGATGCAGTGTATGAATTGCTTGTGAGAACGGTTGTGCTTTCTGATGGCAATGCACCTGTCAATCGTTTGCATAAAAAAGCAAGAAATATGGTCAATGCAAAAGCACAAGCGGAATTTTATCATCGCATTGCAGAAGAATTGACAGAAGAAGAAGCAGCAGTGTTTCGCAGAGGACGCAATGCAAAATCATATACCATGCCAAAAAATGCCAATGTTATGGACTATCGTTATGCAACAGGTGTGGAAGCCATATTTGGCTATTTGTATTTGGCAGGACAGACAGAACGTGCTTTGACACTGTTTCGCAAAGGCATGGAACAGACGGTATAATCATAAAACAGCCGATGGAATGACATCGGCTGTTTGCCATACAATGAAAAGGAGAATTTTATGGAAAAACAAAAAAGACAGTGGCAAGAGAAAGAACAAAATCAAAAAAATATAAAATATAGAAACCAAAACAGAAAAAATGAACAAGAGCAAAAAGAATGGAATGAAAATCAATTAGAAGGCAGAAATGCCATATTGGAAGTATTAAGAAGTGGTAGAGATATTGAAAAAATATTTGTTGCAAAAGGCAACGTGGAAGGTACTATCAAACGGATTATTGCCATTGCGGCTGAAAAAGGTGTTGTGATACAAGAAGTCAGTAGACAAAAATTGGACGAGCTTTCACAAACCAAAAATCATCAGGGCGTGATTGCATTGGTTTCTGCCCATGACTATGTAGAGGTAGAAGATATATTGGCAATGGCAAAAGAAAAAGGGGAAGACCCTTTTGTGTTGCTTTTGGATGGCATTACAGACCCACATAATCTGGGTGCAATATTGCGTACTGCAGAATGTGCAGGTGTGCATGGTGTGATTATACCAAAACGCCGTTCTGTTGGATTGAATGCAACAGTGGGCAAAACCTCCGCAGGTGCGATAGAATATATGCCTGTGGCAAGAGTGACAAATATTGTGCATACGATGGAATATTTGAAAAAAGAAGGGCTTTGGATTGCTTGTGCAGATATGAAAGGGTTAGACCATTTTGATACCAATATGGAAGGGCCTTTGGGGCTTGTCATTGGCAGCGAAGGCGATGGCGTGAGCCGTTTGGTGCGTGAAAATTGTGATTTTACAGCGGCAATTCCAATGTATGGCAAAATATCATCTTTGAATGCATCGGTTGCAGCAGGGCTTTTGATGTATGAAGTGGTACGTCAGCGTCGCTTTGGAAAATGAGAATATATTGGTAAATATAAAACATGACATTGCAAAATATGACAATATATGTTAGGCTGAATAGAAACCAAATAGAAGGGAGGAATAGCTATTGCAAGAAGATTTTCTGCTGGTAGATGGTTACAATATCATTCATGCTTGGGAAGAACTCAAAGAGTTGGCAAGAGATGTCAGCTTGGAAAGTGCCAGACAGAAATTGATGGATATTCTTTCCAATTATAAAGGTGTCAAAAGTACCACAATTATATTGGTATTTGATGCATATTTGGTAAAAGGTAGCATTGGTTCTGTGTCGAAATACCATAATATTTATGTGGTGTATACAAAAGAGGCAGAAACAGCAGACCATTATATCGAACGTGTTGTGACATCTTTGCCAAAACATTATCATGTGAGAGTGGCAACGGGTGATAGCTTGGAACAGCTGATTATATATGGACAGGGGGCTGTGCGTATGAGTGCCAAAGAATTATACGAAACAGTGCATGATGTGCAAAAGGAATTGCGAAAACAATATATTGAAAACAAACCACCGAAAAACAATATGCTTTCTGACCATTTAGATGCAGAGTCATTGGCTTTTTTGGAAGCATTGCGGCGGACAAAATAAAAAGAAAGCAGAGGTTTTGTATGGCGTATCAGAAAATAACACAACAAGAAAACAGTCAAAAAGATGAACGACTGGTACAAGAAGCACAAAACGGCAATCCGTTTGCAGAAGCTGAATTGCTGGATAAATACAAACCATTTGTGAAAGCAAAATCCCGTGCATATTTTTTGATTGGTGCTGACAGCGAGGATATTATACAAGAAGGTATGATTGGTTTGTATAAAGCAATTCGAGATTATGACAAACAAAAAAATGCATCTTTTCGCAGTTTTGCAGAGCTATGTGTCAATCGACAAATGATTACTGCGATAAAAGCGGCAACCAGACAAAAACATCAACCATTGAATACATACATTTCATTGAATAAACCTGTGTTTGAAGGAGAATCTGAAGAAACGTATTTGGATTTGCTGCAAGAGGGGGCATTACTCAATCCAGAAGCATTGCTCATTGGACAGGAAAATAAAATGTTTTTGGAACATCAAATGGTCAAAACTCTAAGCAGATTTGAAAGCCATGTATTGACATTGTATTTACAAGGACGCAGTTATTTTGAAATTGCACATATGTTGAAAAAATCCGAAAAATCTATTGATAATGCATTACAAAGAGTGAAGAAAAAGTTAGAAAAATTTGTATTGGAAAAAAATCTTGACGAAATACAATCTGTATGATATGATATTTCAGTCAACGGAAGAAAGATTTTTTCTTCCTTTTGCTACCGTGGCTCAGTCGGTAGAGCGTCGCCTTGGTAAGGCGGAGGTCACGGGTTCAAGTCCCGTCGGTAGC
>JAHHTV010000063.1 GCA_020024395.1 Anaerotignum sp.
ATATATATTATACTGTCACTTTTGTGGAGCGCTATCACGAACAACATTTTTCAAAATTTTTTTACTGAAAAATAGCAGGGGTTTTTGTGTGCGTTTCACACAAAAACCCTGTTTTTGTGTTTCCGCAAACTGTTTTTGCCTGTTTGACAGGTACGTAATACTATTTTTCACATTTTTATGAGAGGAGTTTGAGAGGGTATGTTTCAACAAAAAACAAAAACACATATGAGAAATTTCATCATATTCTCTGTGGTTTTGGTACTGATGAGCTTCACCGTATTTGCAGCAGGTAAAGAAACTGCGGCAAGCCCCAGCAACATGTATGCAACATTTTGGGCTTTGGTACCACCAATTGTTGCCATCATATTGGCATTGATTACAAAAGAGGTATTTTCTTCTTTATTTGTCGGGATTGTAACTGGGTGTTTATTCTACACCAATTTTAATGTTGGTGAGGCATTTTTGGTTATGGTCAGCGACACCACAAAAGGCGGGATATTGGCAAATATTTCTGACCCTGGAAAAGGCGGTATTTTGATATTCCTTGTGGTGTTGGGTGTATTGGTTGCTCTGATGAACAAAGCAGGCGGTTCTGCGGCTTATGGTAGATGGGCAAGCCAACGTATCAAAACCAGAAAAGGTGCTTTGCTTTCTACATTTGTATTGGGTGTATTGGTATTTGTAGACGATTATTTTAACTGTCTTACTGTTGGTAGCGTTATGCGTCCTGTCACAGACACACACCAAGTATCTCGTGCAAAATTGGCATATATCATAGACGCAACCGCAGCACCAATTTGTATCATTGCGCCAATTTCTTCTTGGGCAGCAGCCGTATCTGGTGTTGTAGAAGGTGGTAATGGTTTGGAATTATTTATCCGTTCCATACCTTATAACTTTTATGCATTGTTGACAATTGTGGCAATGTTAACATTAACCATATTAAATTTTGACTTCGGCCCTATGCGTCGTCATGAAATCAATGCACAAGAACACAACGATTTATTCACAACAGATGCAAGACCTTTTGAAAATGCAGAAGAAACTGGCGTTGTGGGCAATGGTGGCGTGATTGACTTAATATTGCCTGTTATCATATTGATTATCTGTTGTGTGGTTGGTATGGTTTATACTGGTGGATTTTTCAGCGGTACACCTTTTATAGAAGCATTTGCAGGCTGTGATGCAGCACGCAGTTTGGCACTTGGTTCTGTTGCCGCTTTGATATTTACATTTTTGATTTATATTCCACGTCGTGTGTTGCGTTTTAGCGACTTTATGGACTGTTTAGCAGAAGGTTTCCGTGCAATGGTACCTGCCATACTGATATTGACATTTGCTTGGACATTGAGTGGTGTGACAGGGCTTTTGGGTGCAAATGTATTTGTTGCCAATTTGTTGGCTGAGACCGAAGGTATTTTGAATTTCTTGTTGCCTGTGATTGTATTCTGTATTGCTGTATTTTTGGCATTTTCCACAGGCACTTCTTGGGGTACATTTGGTATTTTGTTGCCCATCGTCGTACCCATTATGGAACCTGGCAGTGAACTGATGGTAATCACTGTTGCAGCAACACTTGCTGGTGCAGTTGCTGGTGACCATTGCTCCCCCATTTCCGATACCACAATCATGGCATCCACAGGGGCACAATGTGACCACATCAACCACGTTTCTACACAGCTTCCCTACGCTTTGATGGTTGCATTTGTTTCTGCGGCAAACTATATTTTGACTGCATTTGTGCAAAACTGGCTCATCAATTTGCCAATTGCCATTGCATCTATGATTTTGACCATACTGCTTGTGAAAAAATTCTATCAATCAAAAACAAACGCATAATATCATACAAATATGCTCCAACCATTTATGGTTGGAGTTATTTTTTTTACCGCATTCTTGTTTTTTCTTCTTTTTCTATTTGTGAAACGATATTTTCATCCATCGTCACAGATACAAAATATAATGTATCATCTGCCTGCACTGTGGCAGCTTGCACATCATTTGTCAGTTGTTTTTGTTCTTTTTTTTGCAAATCCTTTGTACGCAATCCAATAATTGCTGTATGCCCTTCTATCACAACAGCACTGCCTGTCACACCATCTATACGCCCAATTTTTTCTTTGACATCTGCTGCTCTTTCTGCCATAGATTTTCCATTTTTGATTTCCTCTGCCTTTGCTGTTCTTGCTTTGAGCAAATTATTTTCTGTCACTGCCAAAGAACAGCCACAACAAACAAAAATCGCCAAAAAACAACTCAAAACCATTTTTTTCATGTCTTTCTGCCCCCTTTTTTCTTTTTATATTACCCCAAAAAATGATTTTTTGTTTTGTAAAATACAGTGATTTTTTTTGTGATTTTCTGTTATACTGAAAACAAAAGGAGGTATTGTGCTATGCCAAAACATCAACGCATTTCCATTTCTGACATTGACGAAACGCCCAAAAATGGGCATTATATCACAAACACAGAATATCGACGCATACAAGCATTGCTTGCCATATGCAGTGGGATTGTCGCAATTTTGATATGTCTGCCACGCAAAAAATAACGTATTTCTTGCCATTTGATTGGCTTTTGGTTATAATGAAAAACAGTATTGACAAAAGAAAGGAAGAAGAAAACAAATGAAACTGGGTATTGTAGGTTTGCCCAATGTGGGCAAAAGCACATTGTTCAATTCTATGACACTGGGCAAAGCAGAGGCGGCAAATTATCCCTTCTGTACCATTGACCCAAATGTGGGCATTGTAACGGTTCCTGATGACCGTTTGAACAAATTAACAGAAATGTATCATTCCGCAAAAACAGTGCCTGCGGTTATCGAATTTGTAGATATTGCAGGATTGGTGCGTGGTGCGAGCAAAGGCGAAGGTTTGGGCAATAAATTTTTATCTCACATCAGAGAAGTAGATGCCATTGTACATGTGGTACGTTGTTTCCAAGATGGCAATGTGGTACACGTTGACGGTTCTATCGACCCCATTCGTGACATCGAAACCATCAATTTGGAACTGGTATTTTCCGATTTGGAAATACTGGATAGACGTATTGCCAAAACAGGAAAAATGGCAAAAGCTGACAAATCTTTGCAAAAAGAAATGGATATTCTCCAAAAATTAAAAGATGCTTTAGAACAAGGTATTTCTGCAAGAGCTGTGGAATTTGACACGCCTGAAGAAAAAGCATTTGTCAACAGCTTGACACTTTTGACAGCAAAGCCTGTATTATATGCTGCAAACGTTTCAGAAGATGATTTGGCAGACGATGGTGCGTCCAATGAATTTGTTTCTCGTGTGAGAGAATATGCCAAAAATGAACACAACGAAGTATTTGTATTATGTGCAAAAATCGAAGAAGAAATTTCTGATTTAGATGAAGCAGATAAAAAAGAATTTTTGGCAGATTTGGGTGTGGAAGGCAGTGGCTTAGACCGTTTGATTGCTGCAAGCTATCACCTGTTGGGTCTGATTAGTTATTTGACTGCTGGCCCACAGGAAACCAGAGCATGGACAATCACAAATGGCACAAAAGCACCACAAGCTGCTGGTAAAATACACAGTGATTTTGAACGTGGTTTTATTCGTGCAGAAGTGGTTGCATATGATGACTTGATGCAAGCTGGTTCTTACACTGTTGCAAAAGAACAAGGCTTAGTCCGTTCTGAAGGCAAAGAATATGTTGTCAAAGATGGTGACGTGGTATTGTTCCGTTTTAATGTATAATTTTTTTATAAAAGCCAAGAGCAAATCCATGATTGGATTTGCTCTTTTTTATGCTATCATTTCCCATATGGTTTTTGCCAAAAATATCACCAAAACACCCATCATAAACGGTTTAACAAATTTTACCCCTTTTTTTGCAAATAATTTCACACCAATATAATTGCCCATAATGCTAAAACACCCTGCAACAATCCCTAATTGCAAATCTACCACACCATTTGCCAAAAATACCATCAAAGCTGAAATATTGGTAGACAAATTGATGACTTTTGTTGTGCCTGCTGCTTCTGTCAATGCAATGTGTGCCAAAGCTGTAAAAAGCAATATCAAAAATGTGCCTGTCCCTGGGCCATAAAAGCCATCATACACACCAATACAAAATGATATGATTGCACACAAAAACAATGTTTTTCCATAAGCAAATGGTGCTTTATCTGCTGTCAAACTCTTTTTGCCCATCACATAAAATGCTGTCAATGGCAATATTATCACCATCACCACACGAAATACATCTGCGGAAAGTAACAATGTCATTTTTGCCCCCAAATAAGACCCTACCAATGCAAATGCCACACAGGGCAATGCTTGTTTCCAGTTGATATATCCATTTTTGGCAAAACGATATGTTGCAATCGTTGTACCCATTACCGCACTCATTTTATTGGTTGCAATCGCCGTATGCACTGGCACGCCTGCAATCATATAAGCAGGCAGAGAAATCAAACCGCCACCCCCTGCAATGGCATCTACCACCCCTGCCGCAAACACCAAAGGGCATATCATCAAATACACAAGCAAACTTTCCATATTTTTCTCCTTTTTTCTTATTTTACATATAAAAAAGCTTGATGGTATCAAGCAGATATGCAACATCTGCGGATACAACCAAGCTTTTCACTCATTCTAGCACAATCCCTGCAATATGTCGTATCACTTCTCCTGCCAACAGCATACCTGCCACTGGCGGCACAAAAGACAAACTGCCTGGTATCTGCCGTTTGCCTGTTTCACAGGACATTGCGGGCTTTTTTGGCAATTCTTTGGAATACACCACTTTGACACCAGAAATCCCTCGTTCTTTCAATTCTTTGCGCATCACCTTTGCCAAAGGACATACCGATGTTTTTGCAATATCTACAATTTCAAAACGAGATGGGTCAAATTTATTTCCCGTACCCATACAACTGATAATGGGTGTATTTGCCTTTTTTGCTTCTTCAATCAATATCAATTTCGATGTTATGGTATCAATGGCATCTATGACATAATCATAATACGAAAAATCAAATATACTGCGGTTTTGCGCACCATACACCAAGCAATGTGGCTCCACAATGGTTTCTGGTGAAATGTCTGCAATACGCTCTGCCATTACATCTACCTTTTTTCGTCCAATGGTGGTTTGTAATGCCACAAGCTGTCGATTGCTGTTTGTCAAACTTACAATATCACCATCTACCAATGTAATATGTCCCACACCACCTCTTGCCAATGCTTCCGCTGCAAAAGAACCTACACCACCTACACCAAATAATGCAACTTTTGATTTTTTCAATTTTTGTATTGCTTCTTCTCCCAATAATAACTCTGCACGTGAAAATAAATGCAAATCTTTTTCCATGCCTTTCCTCCCATATTGTCATATCTTTTGTTTTTTCTGGCACTTTGGTGCCTTTTGCCATGGAAATGGTTCATATAAATACAACATTGTACGAACAATGCTGTCACCTTGTTTTCCCTTTAATTCATAATCTGCAATGGCTTTTACTTCTGGTATGGCATCTGCTGTCGCATAAGACATATCTGCTGCTGCCATCATAGACAAATCATTTTTGTTTGTGCCAAATGCAACGATTTTGGTATTTTTTGCATTTTCCATATCATCTAGCATACGTCGCATCATATATTCTTTTGTTGCAGTTTTGTGGTAAATTTTCAAATGACAATATGCTTCTGGTGTTTCTGATTTGTCACGCAAAAACAACAAATCTTCTGCACCATCTAGCTGTTTGATTTCCTGTTCCACCATATCTGCCTGTTTATCCTGCAATACCAATAAAATATAGACAGGTATCCCTTCCTCTGGCATATCACCATATACATAATTTCTATGTGGGGATATTCTGGCTTTTTCATATAACTTTTGTTCTTCTTCATTTTGAAAATCTTTATGATAAATCAGCAAAACATCTTGCAACACAACATTCAAAAAATAATGTATATCTTTTTGTTGCAAAAAATCACAAATACGCTTTGTCATTTCTTTGGAAAGCCCATGACACGCCAAATATCGTTTTTGTTTCAAATCATATAAAACTGCACCATCCATTGCAATGACAGGTAATTTCAAATGAATATTCCCCACATCTGCAAGCAATGATGCAGGTGTACGTTCTGTAGCAATGGTAAATTTTGCACCATCATTCAAAAGCTGATTTAATTCAAACACACTATAAGGACTAACACCGCATTTTTCACAGCATAATGCCCCATCAAAACCAGATACAAAAAAGAACTCTTTATGTTTTTTTCTTGGAAAATGTATGATATTTACGCCCAATGATACCAAAATACCCACAATCGTTTCAAAGGAACGGTCAATCGCATCCATAAGAGGCCCATGCACACCATTGGATAGCGTGACACTCAACAATACAACACCTGCCATAGCTGATGCACCTGTTTTTTTCAGCACAACGGTAATATACATCGCTGGGATAACTGCAAATGAGATGCACAAATATTGTATCCATTCCAAATCAGGCGGTATCCATTGCACACCATACAACACCAAAAGCCCCATAATCGCTCCTGTAAATGTACCAACAACACGATTAAATGCAACAGTGACGCTGTTTTCCACATGTGGCTGCATACAGATAATCGCTGCAATGGTAGAAAACACAGGCGCCCCCTGTTTGCCACGCAACAAATAAATCAATAAACAAATCGCAACGGCAATCGCCGTTTTTATCATGCGCATACCAATTTTTGGCAATTTTGTTTCCTCCGTTTCAGCCAATCATTTTATTATCACAGTATAAAATTTCTGCTTTGAACTGTCAAGCAAACCCACACAAAAAACACATTCTTTTCATCAAAAAAGGAGAATACAAAGTATTCTCCTTTTTCTATCATATTCTCACAATGCTTTTATCAAGCTTCTTTTTTCTGATTATATGCTTCTAATTCTAATATTGCATCTTTAATCATTGCTGGTGTGATTTCATATGGTGAATAATCCATGTCATATTTTTTCACAGTTTCTTCCAGCACAGGGTCAAGTTCATCTACAGTTACTTCAATATCTGCCAATTTTGTAGGCAATTTCATGCCTTTGTAGAAATCAAAAAATCTATCCAACTTGTCATATTGTTTGTCTAATGTCAACAATACCAATGTACCATAAGAAACAACTTCGCCATGACGATGTCTTGTTTCAATCTGGTGCAACATGGTCATGCTGTTAAACAATGCATGTGCCAAATTGGTGTTATATTTATGGGAATCCACCATGTTAGATACCATACCTGTGTTAATAAAGATATCCAGTGCAACCTGTTCGATTGCTTTGGACGCACGGTTGTTTTTACAATCTTCAATCGCCTGAATACCATATTTCAACAAAGGTTCTGTACAACAACCACTCAGTGCAACACCAGCAGCATCAGAAAGTGTCAGTTCATCTTCTTTGCCTCTTGCAGAGAATTTCACTTCTACTTCTTTACTCATACCATCGCCAATACCAGCCCACAAGAATTCAACAGGAGCT
Organism: Anaerotignum sp.; assembly: GCA_020024395.1. GTDB lineage: Bacteria > Bacillota > Clostridia > Lachnospirales > Anaerotignaceae > Anaerotignum. Next base: position 7,498 of record JAHHTV010000063.1, read on the forward strand.
TCTGCAATCACTTTTGTAGAAATGAATACGTGTACAGGAGGTCTGTCTACACGGAAGAAATTACGGAACACATGGTTTGTGTGGTAATAAATCCCCAATGCAGAAATACAAGCACAAGTAGATGCAACCGTAGGGAATGTAAAATAAGGTTTTTTCAAATTGTGTGCAACCAACTTGCCCAAGTCAATGGCTTTCCCACCACCTAAACAAAATATCATATCCGCATTTTTGACTACATCTCTCTGTTGTAGTTCTTCTGCATATTCATATGCAGCTTCACCAGGAGAACAGATAAATTCTACAATTTTAATACTGCTATCCTTTATCCCTTCCAGCAAATAATCTTTTGTTGCATCTATTGCAATATCATCACCAATCAAAACTGCTTTTGTACCGTAAGGGGAACATACAGCATCAATTTCATGATAGGCATTTTCGCCTGCACTATAACCTGGAAAAAATACAGAATAATTACTCATCTCACATTCCTCCTATTCGTTTAAAACAAATTGATTTTATTGATTTTTACAATGCTGCTGTTTGCAAATTTGCTTATAAAACAGCAGCACTGCATAAATTTTTTCATGATATAAGTAATATTAGTTTGTTGCTTTGTTTGCTTTGTATTTTCTGATAGCATCAGCCAATTTAGGCAGAATTACTTTCACGT
>JAHHTV010000064.1 GCA_020024395.1 Anaerotignum sp.
CATACGCTTCCTATGCGTTTACAGAAGTAGCTGGTATTTTCCCCATCACACCTTCTTCCCCAATGGCTGAAAAAACAGACGATTGGGCAGCAAATGGCAAAAAAAATATTTTCGGACAAACAGTAAAAGTAGTTGAAATGCAGTCTGAAGCAGGTGCTTCTGGTACAGTACATGGTTCCCTGGCAGCTGGTGCGTTGACAACAACATACACAGCTTCTCAAGGTCTGTTGCTGATGATACCGAATATGTATAAAATTTCCGGTGAACTGCTTCCTGGTGTATTCCATGTAACTGCTCGTGCTTTGGCAGCACACGCACTGTCCATTTTTGGTGACCACTCCGACGTTATGGCTTGTCGTCAGACAGGTTTTGCGATGTTGGTTTCCAACAGTGTACAAGAAGTTATGGACTTGGGTTGTGTGGCACATTTGTCCGCAATCAAAGGCAGAGTACCTTTCTTGCATTTCTTTGATGGTTTCAGAACCAGCCACGAAATTCAAAAAATTGAATGTATTGACTATGATGATTTGGCAAAAATCGTGGATATGGATGCAGTAAACACATTCAAAAGAAATGCATTAAACCCTGAACACCCTGTTATCAGAGGTACTGCACAAAACCCTGATATCTACTTCCAAGCACGTGAATCTGCAAACAAATTCTATGATGCATTGCCTGCAATCGTAGAAGAATATTTGGGTGAAATCAACAAAATTACAGGCAGAGATTACAAACTGTTTAACTACTATGGTGCACCTGATGCAGATAGAGTTATCATCGCTATGGGTTCTGCTTGTGAAGCAATCGAAGAAACCATTGACTATTTGATGGCAAAAGGCGAAAAAGTAGGTTTGGTAAAAGTACATCTGTACAGACCTTTCGTACCTAGCAAATTGCTGGAAGTTATCCCCAAAACAGCTAAGAAAATCGCTGTTTTAGACAGAACAAAAGAACCAGGTGCACAAGGCGAACCTTTGTATATGGACGTTTGTACTGCAATGTTTGAAGCAGAAGAAGCACCTTTAGTAATTGGTGGTCGTTATGGTTTGGGTTCCAAAGACGTAACACCTGCACAATTTATCGCAGTGTATGCAAACTTGGCTTTGGACAAACCGAAAAACCATTTCACAATGGGTATTGTCGATGACGTGACAAATCTGTCTTTGGAAGTTGGAGAAGAAGTAAACGTAACTGGCGACGATGGCACAATCAGCTGTAAATTCTGGGGCTTGGGTGCTGACGGTACTGTTGGTGCAAACAAAAACTCCATCAAAATCATCGGTGACCATACAGATATGTATGCACAAGCATACTTCAGCTATGACTCCAAAAAATCTGGTGGTATCACACAGAGCCACTTGCGTTTTGGTCATAAACCAATCCGTTCCACATATTTGGTAAAAACAGCGGACTTCGTTGCTTGTCATAAACAAGAATATGTTCACCTGTATGATATGGTAACAGAATTGAACGAAGGTGGCACATTCTTGTTGAACACAACATGGACACCTGAAGAATTGAACGAAAAATTGCCAGCAAAATTGAAAAAACAACTGGCACAGAAAAAAGCAAACTTCTATATCATCAATGGTACAGAAATTGCAAAAGAAATCGGTTTGGGTAACAGAATTAACACTGTATTGCAGGCTGCATTCTTCAAACTTGCAAACATCATTCCTATCGACCAAGCTGTGGAATACATGAAAGCAGCTATCACAAAATCCTATGGTAAAAAAGGTGATACCATACTGAACATGAACTATGCTGCTGTTGACCGTGGTGTAGATGGTATGGTGAAAGTAGAAATTCCTGCTGATTGGGCAAATGCTGTGGATACAGATGCAAAACAAGAAAGAAAATCCACAGAATTCGTAAACAACGTTGTTGCTCCTATGAATGCACAAGAAGGTGACAAACTGCCTGTTTCTGCATTTGCTGGCAGAGAAGATGGTACATTCCCTTGTGGTACAGCAGCTTACGAAAAACGTGGTGTTGCAGTAGATGTACCTGAATGGGTTGCAGATAACTGTATCCAATGTAACCAGTGTGCTTATGTATGTCCTCATGCTTCCATTCGTCCTGTATTGTTGACAGAAGATGAAGTAGCAAAAGCACCTGAAGCATTCAAAGCAGTAGACGCAAAAGGTGGCGCAACATTTGCAGGTCTGAAATACAGAATGCAAGTTTCCGCTTTGGACTGCTTGGGCTGTGGCAGCTGTGCAGAAGTATGTCCTGCTCCTAACAAAGCTTTGGTTATGAAACCTTTGGAAACACAAGAAGCAGAAATTGCAAACTGGGATTATGCAATCGATGAAGTTTCTCACAAAGCAAATCCTATGGCAAAAGGCTCTGTAAAAGGTAGCCAGTTTGAACAACCTCTGCTGGAATTCTCTGGTGCTTGTGCAGGTTGTGGCGAAACACCTTATGCAAAATTGGTAACACAGTTGTTCGGTGATAGAATGTATGTTGCAAACGCAACAGGTTGTTCCTCCATTTGGGGTGGCTCCGCACCTTCTATGCCTTACACAACAAATAAAGATGGCAGAGGTCCTGCTTGGGCAAACTCTCTGTTTGAAGATAACGCAGAATATGGTCTGGGTATGGCAACTGCTGTAAAACAGATGAGAGAAGGTTTGAAAATCAAACTGGAAAATCTGAAAGCAATTGATGCTTCTGTTGCAGGTGTTGTTGACGAATGGGTTGCAACCATGAAAGATGGCGAAAAATCCAGAGCAGCTTCTGATGCAATAATTGCAGCATTGGAAAGCTATGCTGGTACAGATGCAGAAGCGAAAAACATCGTTTCTTATATACTGGAAAACAAAGACCAACTGGTGAAAAAATCTCAATGGATATTCGGTGGTGACGGCTGGGCTTACGATATCGGTTACGGCGGTTTAGACCATGTACTGGCTTCTGGCGAAGATGTAAATGTTTTGGTATTTGATACAGAAGTTTACTCCAATACAGGTGGTCAGGCTTCCAAATCCACTCCTGTTGGTGCAGTTGCACAGTTTGCAGCTTCTGGTAAGAGAGTGAAGAAAAAAGACTTGGGTATGATGGCAATGAGCTATGGTTATGTATACGTTGCACAGGTTGCAATGGGTGCAGATAAAAACCAACTGGTGAAAGCATTGTTGGAAGCTGAACAATATGATGGTCCTTCTTTGGTAATCGCTTACGCTCCTTGTATTAACCAAGGTATCAAAGGCGGCATGAGCCAAGCAATGAACGAAATCAAACGTGCAGTAGATGCAGGTTACTGGCATATGTACAGATTTAACCCTGTATTGAAAGAACAAGGTAAAAATCCTTTCACATTGGATTCCAAAGAACCTACAGCAAGCTTCAGAGATTTCTTGTTGAGCGAAGTACGTTATAGTGCATTGCAAAGAACATTCCCTGAAGTGGCAGAAGAATTGTTCAAAGAATCTGAAAAGAATGCAAAAGAAAGATTGGATAGCTATAAAAGATTGGCAAATCAATAATCAAATGCATTTTTGATAAAATAGGGTGTGTGTATACACACCCTATTTTTTGTATAAAAAATAGTTTAAGATATTCTTTATATTGTAAAAACCTCTTTTTTCTTTCTGTAAAATGTTGTATACTTTTGGAAAGTGAATAGATAAGGAAGTGAAAGAGTGCGCACAATATTAAAAGATTGCAAAAGAATTGTTGTGAAAGTGGGTACAGCAACCATCACACATACCAATGGAAAATTGAACTTAAAACGTATGGACGAATTGGCTTGGGTGCTGACCGATTTACGCAATCGTGGCATAGATGTTGCATTGGTGACAAGTGGTGCCATTGGTGTCGGGGCAGCAAGAATGTCTATGCAACAAAGACCAACCATTACCAGAGAAAAACAAGCAGCAGCAGCCGTTGGGCAAGCCATGCTGATGCAGATTTATCATAATTTTTTTGATAGATATAACCAAACAGTGGCACAAGTTTTGTTGACAAAAGAAGAAACAGCTACAAAAGAACGTTATACCAATACAAAAAATACGATGGAAACATTGTTTGAAATGGGTATTATCCCTATTGTCAATGCCAATGATACCATTTCCACATACGAAATTGAGTTTTCTGATAATGACCGTTTGTCTGCAATGGTGGCAGAAATTACATCAGCAGATGTATTGGTGCTTTTGACAGATATTGATGCATTGTATGACAAAAATCCAAGAGAACATACAGATGCAAAAAGAGTTTCTTTTGTGGAAACGGTTACGCCAGAAATAGAAGCAATGGCAAATGGCAAAGGCTCTACATTTAGTGTGGGTGGTATGCAAACAAAATTAGAAGCAGCAAAAATTTGTCAAAAAGCAGGCATAACAATGGTCATTGCACATGGTCAAAAACCAACGATATTGCATGATATTTTGGATGGTGCAGATATTGGCACTTGCTTTGGAATGACAGAAAGGAGGAAATAACATGAGTTTTTGTCCAAAATGCGGGAGAGAAATTGTAGACGAAAGTTTGGGTTGTCCTGTTTGTGATATAGCAAAAAAACAAGAACAAGCAGAAACTGTCAATAGTTTTGTTGTAGAAGATGAGAAAGGCACTTATCAAAAATTTCAAAATAATGCATATCAACAACAATATCAGCCAGTAGAACAAACCATACATCCTGCATTAAAAGTCATTGTGATTGTATTGATTATATTGGTGGGTGGCATTGGTGCGGTTGCTGGTTTGATTGCAGGAACCATATTGATGAAAAGCCCTATAGAAGATTATCAAAAATTTGGAAAATTGATTACTATCATTAGTGCGGTTATGTTGGGGTTAAGTTTGATTTGTTGTTTGATGAGTGGGTTGTTGTATGGTGGAGCGATTGTAAGTATACCAATGATAAATTACTGAGGTGATGGTGTTGCAAAATAAGAATTTTGAAAGCATACAGGCATTTTTGGAATCTCCTATAACCAAACAAGAAGATTTTGAATGGGATAGTGTGATTTGGATTGATTGGAGAGAATATGATGAATATATTGTTCGTTGTATTGCAAATACAGTGCCATTAAAATATGAAGTGCAGTCTACAACATTACCAAGAGGAATAGATATTCTATTGAAATATGAAGGAATGCAAGTAAAAATACCTTATGCACAAGCATATACAGATAGAGATACAACATTGTTCACCATTGCAGATGTGATACAACCTGATTATGATTTGAGATGGTATATGCCTTCTTTGGGGCGTGATACACTAGGTTTTTGTGTACTGCCGACAAAAGATTGGCAGGTTTTAGAAGAAACTTATGGAGAAGCATATACAAGATGGTATTTTTCGCCTGTATGCAAGCATCGTATGATGTTTGATTTAGACGTTAATACCATATTTGCGATGTTAGAGGAAAGAAAGCGACAGAAAGGGGTATGAATTTATGAGTTTTTGTCCAAAATGTGGGAGAGAAATTATAGACGAAGCATTTGGTTGCCCTGTTTGTGCGTTCCAAAAGGAAGAAGATACTACACAAACAGAAAATCAATCACAACCAGATACAGCAGAAAATACAAATAATACAAATAATACAAATAATACAAATATAAACCAACCTTATCAAGGTGGTGCAGGCAATGCAAACAGCAACCAACCTTATCAAGGCGGTGCAGGCAATGCAAACAATCAGTCATATCAAGGTAGCACATGGAACCAACAACCATATCAAAACAATCAACAAGGCGGTACATGGAACCAACAACCACAAATGCAACAAACAAATTATATACAAATCCCCATCAAGGTGATGTCTATTGCATTGATTGTGTTGACAGGTGGTATAGGGGCGATTGTCAGCTTGATATGTGGTATCATTATGATGAAAAATGATATTGAAGAATATCGTAAATTTGGGCAGTTAATTACCATTGTGAGTGCTGCAATGCTTGCAATATTATTCTTGTGTTGTGTATTGGGTGTATTTGGCGAATTGATGGATACTTATTTTTAATTATGCATATATTTGATTTTTTTGGTTCTGCTGTTTGTCATCAAATGGCAGAACGTAGTTTTTTGATAGATGGTATACAATCACCACTTTGTGCCAGATGCACAACCATAGAAGCAGGTTTTTTGTTTGGTTGGCTGTTTTTGATTATATTTGGCAGAAAAAATGGCAATCAGCCATTTTCGCTTGCAGGCATATTGTTGGCAGCACTTTGTTTTGTGCCGATTGGGATTGACGGTGGCGGCAGTTATATTGGTTTGTTTGAAAGCAATCAGTTTCGGCGTGTTGTGACAGGTGCTTTTGCTGGTGTGGGACTGCCTGCATTATTTTTGCTTGTGGCAAATTTTCAGCCCAAAATACAAAACAATACGCCCATATACCGCAATATTTGGGAGCAAGTGGGACTGATTTTGTTTACACTGGTTTATGGTTTGGCGGTGTATTTTGGTTATTTGCCATATTATTTGGTTGCTGTGGTGTCTATGCTGGGTGTTATCTGTTTTTATGGAAGTTTTTGGTTTTTGGTTGTGCGATTGCTGACCATACATAAAAAATTTCCTTGTATTTTGACAGCATTTGCCGGTGGATTGGTGACAGCGACATTGGTGGCAACATTGATACATTTGATAAAATAAGAACAAAAAAGCATTTTTTTCGGATATGATGTTTTCGGAAAAAATGTCTTTTTTGATATAGAAGGGGAGGAATATGGATTTATGACAATATTGCAGGAAATGGGAAAACAAGCAAAAGAGGCGGCGATTTTGCTGGCTACATTACCAACAAAAACAAAAAATACGGTATTGCAAAAAGCCGCAGATGCTTTATTACAACAAAAACAAACCATATTGACAGAAAATGAAAAAGACGTTACAGCAGCAATGGCAGCAGGTATCAAAGGGGCATTTATAGATAGATTGACATTAGATGAAAAACGATTAAACGAAATGGCAAATGGTTTGCAGGAAGTAGCAACATTGGTAGACCCAGTAGGAAAACTACAGTCTATCAACACATTGGAAAATGGTTTAATTATCAAACAAATGTCTGTGCCTATGGGCGTGATTGGCATTATATTTGAAGCAAGACCAAATGTCACAGCAGATGCGTTTGGATTATGTTTCAAAGCTGGAAATGCTGTGCTATTAAGAGGTGGCAAAGAAGCAATCGCAACCAATAAAGCCATTGTATCAGTATTTCAAAATGTATTGGCAGAAATGGATTTGCCAAAAGCAGCGGTACAAATTGTACAAGATACCTCTAGAGAAAGTGCAAATGAAATGATGCGTTTGCAAGGCTATTTGGATGTGCTGATTCCAAGAGGTGGTGCAGGTTTGATACAAACAGTGGTACAAAATAGTACGGTACCTGTGATACAAACAGGTGTGGGAAATTGTCATATTTATGTGGACGAAAGTGCAGATTTGGAAAAAGCAATTCCCATTGTGATGAATGCCAAAACACAACGTCCAGGAGTTTGTAATGCCTGTGAAAGTCTTTTGATACATGAAAGTTTGAAAGATAGCTTTTTGCCTATGATTGGCGAAGCATTGCAACAAAAACAAGTGGAAATCAGAGGCGACGAAACCGTTTGTGAAAAAGTGGTAGGTGCTGTGAAAGCAACGCCACAAGACTGGGAAACAGAATATGCAGATTATATCATTTCTGCAAAAGTGGTGAAAAATATAGATGAAGCCATTGCACATATCCGCAAATATTCTACAGGACATTCCGAAGCCATTGTAACAGAAAATAAAGAAAATGCAGAACGTTTTTTGCAACAAGTAGATGCAGCAGCAGTATATGTCAATGCGTCCACAAGATTTACAGATGGTGGGCAATCTGGATTGGGTGCAGAAATTGGTATCAGCACACAAAAACTGCACGCAAGAGGTCCTATGGGATTGAAAGCATTGACCACAACAAAATATATGATATATGGAGATGGACAAATCCGTATTTGAACAACAAAAAAAAGTCTTTCAAAAAAGAAAGACTTTTTTTATATAGAAAATTAGATTGCACGAGTCACTTTATTTGCACGCAAACATCTTGTGCAAATGTAGATAGATTTTACGTTGCCGTTATTTTCTACGATTTTGATTTTTTTCACGTTGGGTTTCCATTTTCTGTTCGCACGTCTACTAACCTGACTACGGTTAATGCTGATTCTATGACCTTTGATCTGGCCCT